>NZ_JAMXSK010000019.1:0-105976 GCF_024124645.1 Pseudoalteromonas sp. Ps84H-4
AGTCATAAAGGGGCGAATACATTAAAGTGACCAGGGGTAGCTCCCCAAATAGAGTCCGTATATAAGCCAGCATCTAATCTTTATTTAATAAATACTCCGTTGACAAAAAACGGGGAGTCCATATAAGGTCACAGAGAGCATAGAGGAAGAGAAGGAGAGACCAAACTTTTTAAATATTGGTTTCTCTGTGTAGCGCCTTGGTGTGCTCTGTGGTTCAAATATTGTTTTTGCACAATGAGAAGTGAATGAGGAGAGAATGAGGTAAACCACAAGATTATTTTTACTTTCTCTAAAGCGTAACGCCTTTGTGAGTTAAAGAGCATTTTATAACCACAGAGGTCACAGAGAGCATAGAGATAGAGAAGGAGAGACCAAACTTTTTTAAATATTGTTTTCTCTGTGTAGCGCGAAGCGCCTCGGTGTGCTCTGTGGTTCAAATATTGTTTTTACACAAAGTGAAGTGAATGAGAAAAGAATGAGGAAACCACAAAATTATTTTCTTTTGAGCGAAGAGAGTTGTAACTAACTGTGAGTTATAGAACTTTTTATAACCACAGAGGACACAGAGAGCATAGAGGAAGAGAAGGAGAGATCAAACTTTTTAAATATTGGTTTCTCTATGTAGCGCGAAGCGCCTCGGTGCGCTCTGTGGTTCAAATATTGTTTAAACACAATGAAAAGTGAATAAGGAAACCACAAGATTATTTAGTTTTCTCTATCATTTAAATTTCATTTTTGTATTAACTTTTTAAACATGAACAACTAACTAATTTAGTTAATTAATGCTATATTGGCGTTAACAAAAAATTCTAATAATTCTTCATGGATTCGAGTTATGCTAAAGGCGAACACTTTACTCATTAGCGGGTTAGCAACCCTTTGCGCTCCTGTGCTAGCTTCAGAAAAAATTAATAACTATCAATCTTTTACTGGCTATACTGGCCTAATAAACACTCCTAATGCAAATGTAATTGAGGTTGGTCATATCGACCTTGGTTACAACAATATGCTTGATCTAAGAGGGCGGGAGTATATTGATGGCCATAACTTTATTTTTTCTGCTGGTTTATTTGACGGCTTCGAGGTTAGTGGCCAAATAGCAACTGAGTCTATAAACGATAATATGTTTTATTCTGAGGGTAAGGGGCAGTTAAGAGATTTGTCTTTTAACGCTAAGTACCAATTGCCGTACATACCTAAAGATTGGTTTACAGTGGCTGTTGGTGCAAAAGATATCGGCGGTGCAGCAAATAACTACGAAACTTACTACGCAGTTGCCTCAAAAGAGCTATGGGATTTTAGATTTTCAGCAGGTTACGCAGTAAGTGACCGTTTAACAGGCCAAATGGATGGCCCTTTTGCTGGTATTGAATGGCAACCATTTGACTGGTTTGCACTGCAAGCAGAGCATGACGCAGATGCATTTAATGCAGCCGTAAAAGTCACAGTGCCTAAAAAATGGCTATACAATATCGGCGAGTTAACATTCACTAGCCGTTTTTATAGTAATACAGAGCACAGTGAAGAAGACACTTCATGGGGTGTTAACTTTAAAATGCCATTATTCTCAAAACCTGAGTATGAGGCTATAGAGAGTGCGCCAGAGCCTGTGGTATCTGAAAGTGATGAACTAGCCTACTTTAAACTTAACGCTAATAAAGAACCTGTAACTATAAAAGATCCTAACGCGCACCGTTATTTCGAAAGCAATAAAGAAATGACAAGGCAAGCTGCAACGTTAAAGCATGCTTTAGTTAAAGATGGTTTCGAAAGTGTACAAGTTGGCTTTAATAACGATAAGCAAATTGTTGTTAAGTTTGAAAACTCTACTTTTAATCGTAATGACCTTGATGCAATTGGTTTAGTGCTTGGCCGAATTTCGCAATATGTAAGCAGTGAAGGCATTGAGTTTAATGTTTTTATGTCTAAGCAAGATATTCCTCAACTTAGTCTAAAAGGTAATGTAGACGAGTATCGCGAGTTTATTCTTTCGCAAAAGCATCCTGAAGTAGTTGTTTATCAAGGTACTATGCCACTGCCAAGAGCGCTTACTTGGGTTGGTTTAATGAATACTAACTCGCCTTATTTTAAACCTCGTGTAACCTTTAGCCCGGCACTTACAAATGGCTATGCTACTGAGCTAGGTTTGTATGACTTTTCATTAGCAGTTCGTGCTGATGTAGACATACCTCTATGGCAAGGCGGCGGTATTAACCTTGGTGGTCAAATTAATGTAGCAAATAGTGACGACTTTGATGAAGATGCGCCATTTAGGTATTTCCGAGAAGAGTCAGAATTTGATAGAGCAACACTTTACCAAACATTTGCATTACCTTACGGCATTTATAATCAAACTCAGGTTGGTTATTTTAAAGATTACCAAGACTATATGGGTATTCAAAACGAAACAGCTTGGCTAAGCCCTGAAGGCCGCCATAAAGTGAGTGCCAATATTGGTTATTTTGATTATCAAGATTTTGATGCTAATAAAGATACTCAAGTTGTGTCTTATCAATATAATTGGGTTGAGCGTGATATTACGTTACATGCCGAAGCAGGTAACTACTTTTATGATGACTCTGGCTTTAAAGTAGAAAGTCGTTTTTGGTTTGGCGATAGTTACCTTGCTGTATATGCACAAGATACGAACGTAAGAAAAATTGGTTTTGCTTTTAGTATTCCACTTTCACCACGTAAAGATATGTCGGTGACACGTTATGGACAAGTTAAGGGTTCAGAAGCTTGGCGACACTCAATTAGCTCTCAAGTTGGTGAGTCTCATAATAACTTAGCATTTAATAGAGCCTACTTACCTTCTAACGCAGTTAGTCTTGATCGTAAGTATCTGAACCAAGGTAGGTTATCTAAAGCATATTTATACGCTAACTTTAGTCGCTTGAGAGATGTTTATTTAGAATATAAATAGTGGTTGGTGTTGTTTTTGGAACAAAAAAATTAAATTCGTCACAACAATTTATTTTTTGTAATTCTAATTGCTGGATTGTAAATATTATCTATAATTTTTATTGAGCCTTTTTTAGTAAAATAAAGGCTCTTTGTGTAAAATGATAGTTGCAAATGTTGTGATTGTTATTTAACCTATTAGGTAGCAGTGGGAAATCATTCTATATAATACTTTTAGCTATGGGTTTAGCTAGTGATTTCTCTTATATCTCGACCTTATTTGATACGTTTATTTTAAAAAGGAATAAAAGGACTCCCTATGTTTACTAACAAAAAAACGCTACTAGCAATGTCTGTAGCATCTGTTTTTGCTCTTTCAGGCTGTTCGAGTGATGACGACAAAAATGAGGTCGTGCCAGATCCGATTGATCCACCTACAGAAGTAGTTGTTCCACCTGAAGCGCCAGCTGAACTTGGTGCAGTTGTAAACGGTAACATTGTTGACAGTGCTACATTAAATGTTGTTCCTTCAACTGTAATGTTTTTCGAAAACGGTGTTGCTTCTACTAGTCTTGTTGACGAAGAAGGCAATGCAGTTACTTCTGTTACAACTGAAGATGGTAACTTCTCTTTCTTACTTAAAGACGGCGCAGACGTAAATTCAGTAACTGCTGTTGTTATGGCTGATTCTTATGTACAAAAAACATTTGTAATCGACCTTTCAGAACTAAGTGAAGGTGACTTAGAAGTATTACTACCAGTAGTATCTGAAGAAACGGAAGGTCTAGCTGTTGAAGAAACTAGCTCTACAGTTTCTGGTGGTAGCTCTGCAGATCCTATCACTGGTGGTGTTGCAAATGGTAAAGCTACAGCTGCAGTAACTGTTCCTGGTGGTACAGTTTTACAAGATGCAGACGGTAACCCAGTAGAAGGTGACTCTGTAACTCTTAGCGTAACAGCTGCTGATACAAGCTCATCTGCAGGCGCTGCTATTACTCCTGAAGGTTTAAATGCTGGTTCTACAACTACAGTTAAACAACCTGTAGGTGTTGCAAGTGTTGAAATGGTTGACAGCAACGGCGTTAAAATTAAGAAGTTCTCTCAACCAATTACAGTTTCAATGGCTATCCCAGCTGACAAAGGTGTTTCAACTGGTGATATGTTAACACTTGTTTCTCAAAACGAAGACACTGGTGTATGGACAACTGAAACTCAGCAAGTTGAAGTTAAAGATCTAATGGCAGATGGCAGCTTCTACAATGCTAGCTTCATGACTGATCACTTAACTTTCTTTGCTGCAACTACTGAAACTGCTATTTGTGCAAATGACCAAGTTACTATTAACTTCAGTGAATCTGTTGCTAAAGGCTTACAGTTAAAATTTGAATCTGAGACTGATTCATTAACTAAAGTACTTAAAGCTAGTGAAGTTGATTCAGTAACTATTTCTGGTAAAAAGTTTGCAGCAGATGGTACTGCTAGAATCACGTTAGTAGACAAGAAGACTAATGATGTTTGGTATGACTCAGTTAATGAGGAAGCTATTTGTGGTACTACAATTAATGCTTCTGTAACTGCACCTGCTGAAGTTACTCTTGTTGATTCAGTAGTTACTTTAACTACAACTTGTAGCAATGACGAAAGTGCAGCACCAGTTACAGCTACTGGTTCAAACGTTAAATACTACTTAGATCAAAATAAAGCTAGAGAGAAAGCAACATCTAATGGTGGTGGTGTATATACTCTAACTAACATGATCGAAGGTGAAACTTATTTTGTTAGTGTTAAGTACTCTGGTGCGCTAGCTTCTCTTAATGCTAATGGTGGCGTTGTTGAGCAAGTTGAAGCCGGTTCAGATGTTACTATCAACCGTGCAATCACTTGTGATGTAACTACAAGTGCTAACTAATAGATTTGTTAGTAATACCTAGGGCTTAACAGCCCTGCCATGAAAAAAGCCGCTTTAAGCGGCTTTTTTTTGTCTGCTTTTTAAGAACCTTTAGCCCATCTTGAGCTTACTCTGATGATCTGTGCCATGAAAGCCTACCGTTGGCACTATTGTTTTCATTACGCGCGTTAAGAGCATCAGTGAATATAATCTCTTTATAATTATTTGGTTTCTCTGTGGTTCAAATATTGTTTTACACAAAGAGAAGTGAATGAGGTAAACCAATAACTTACTTAATTTGTTTTCCTCTAAAGCGCAGCGCCTCTTATCCTCTTTGTGAGTTATAGCTCTTTTTTCTAACCACAGAGGACACAGAGAGCACAGAGACAGAGAAGGAGAAACCATTATCTCTTTGTTGATAGTGGCTTCTCTGTGTAGCGCGAAGCGCCTCTGTGTTCTCTGTGGTTCAAAATGTTTTGTTGCTTGGGAGTTTAATGTAAGACGTGCCAAGCAAGCGTGACGCCTACGGTTTATATTGCGCGATGTAAAATCGCGCCTACGATAACTAGCAACTCTAACCTTTATTTATCTCTAAAATCGCTTTTAAAGTATGTTCTTTTTCAAGAATATCACGGTAAAGAGCAAACTGATTACGGGCACGCTCTAAGTTATGGTTTGCATGCTTGGTAGCAAAGTAATTATCGCCATCAATAAAGTCTGTTAAAAAGCGCAGGCCGATCATAAAGGTCATTACCTTTGTGCCTAACCAAAAGCTTTCTTTTTCAGTGTCGGTGATCACATCTTTTAAAGGCTCAACATAACCTTTTACAATCGCTGCAAATATCTCTTCACGAACACGAACATTGCTCAAATTAGTAGAATCTTCTTGCTCAGGTGAGCAGAAGGTGCGCACCATATCGCCAAAATCAAATAACCAATAACCCGGCATACAGGTGTCTAGGTCAATTACTGCTTTAGCATCGTCAGATTGTGTGCAAAACAGCATGTTGTTAATCTTAGTATCATTATGGCAAGGTCTAAGTGGGATCTTACCCTCAAGCTCTTTAAGTTCAGTTACTAAACCTTGTTGTGCTAAACAAAAGTCAATATCGTCTTGGCAAAGCGCTACTCTGCTTGCTGGGTCTTTTGCTAACACGTTTTTGAACGCGTCAAAACGCATTGCTAAATTATGAAAATCAGGGATCACATGATGCAACTGATCAGCCTGAAAATCTTGTAAGGCTAAAGCAAATTGTCCAAATGCATTGGCTGCAGTTTGTGCTTGCGATATGGTTGCTACCACATCTTCACTGTAGCTGCCGCCAATAAATTCGAGTGCGCGCCAAACGCCTTGATCACACTCAACTAAAAAGTCATTTTGAATGGTGGGCACATGACGAATAATGTCGAGGTTATATTCACCATTGTCGTGCTTTTCAGTTAAATGCTGTTCAATTAAGCGAGCATTTTCAACAAGTTGTTCAGGATTCGGAAAAACGGTTGTATTTAACTTTTGAACCACAAGTGCTTGATCATCTGCTTTTAATAGCATGGTGGTATTTATATGGCCATTGCCAATCGGTTTTAGGCTAATATCCACTTTATTTAGGCCAAAACACTCTGATAAGTGTTCTGCAACAGGGTTAGACTTCATAGAAAGTTCACTTTTAAAATGCGTTTGAACAGCTGTGGTTGCTGGTTGTTCGTCCATGATGTAATTCATAAAGCTTTTTCGAAACCTTTTCTAGCTCTTCTCTGTAAGTGACGCCATACCAGGCTGATTGCGCTTGATAGACCATGACAGATTGTTGATTGTTTTTAACAGCAGTTTGGATTTGATCCGGTAAATAATACTCTTTTGTGACACCGTTGTCATTATGTTCTAGGAATTGCGCAAAGCCTATTTCTAACTCGTTGAATATGTTTGGCGTTACTCCCCAAAAACTCATAGAACCTAGAGCTTCGTGCGAAATTACTTCGCGCTTACCCTGAGGGTTGTCACCATATAAGGTCTTATCTTCAAGTTTTATATTTAAATACTCAATCACATTAGTAAGTTGTTGATGTTCATTCACTTCACAAACACCACGATTTACACCACCTTGTTCAGAAAGTGTGTTTTTGATTGGAAAACCAACCATGGCCCAATCGTTATTATTTTTAAAGTGTTTAGCCATTATTTCAAAAGAGGATGCCCCATAATAATCATCAGCAGTGATGACAATAGCGGGGTTCTTTACATAGGGCTTTGCACATAACAGAGCATGCCCAGTTCCCCAAGGCTTAATACGATCTTTCGCTAAGTGGCTGTACTGCTCAGGTACCATACTAATTTCTTGTTCAACAAGCACAACCTCAAGTGATTTAGGTAAGCGAGGCAGTATGGTTGCTTCAAGTTCGGCGCGGATTTTTTTATTTATGATGATAACAGCTTGGCTTACACCCGCTTTTATTGCATCACGAATGCTTAATTCCATTATGGTGCAGCCCAACCCTGGGATCTCTGCTATTTGTTTGTTTCCGCCAAAACGACTACCAAGCCCACCGGCTAGTACGATTAAAGTAAGAGAGTGTTGTGTCATTGTGTGAATAAGTTAAAAAATAAAGGAAAAGAGTACCAGAAACCCCAAAGGAAAAATATTATTGCGAGCTAGCAAACGCAAAGAATTATTTTAAACGATTGAGGAATTCAAGAAGCTTTAAACGGAATGGGTGATGCATGTAGGAGGTACTTTAGTGCCGAAAATATTTTTACAATGAGATCTGTGGTTAAACATGTTTTTATACTATTTTCACAAAGAGAAGTGAATGAGAAAAGAAAGAGGTAAACCAAGAACTTACTTAATTTTTACTTCAAAGCGCAGCGGTTTTTATCCTCTTTGTGAGCTAAAGATCTTTTTCCTAACCACAGAGGTCACAGAGAGCACAGAGGAAGAGACTATAATCTCTTTATAAATATTTGGTTTCTCTATGTAGCGCGAAGCGCCTCGGTGTTCTCTATGGTTCAAATATTTTTTACACAAAGAGAAGTGAGTGAGGAAGTGATAATGATGTTTTTTGTTTTCTCTCAAGCGCAGCGCCTCTTATCCTCTTTGTGCGATTAGATGTCTTTGATGTAGGCGTGAAATTTATTTCGCGCTTTCTTGTAGGTCGTGCTTTAGCGCGTCATTGATAAAACGTACGTAATATCTTGTCGCCATAAATGACGACTTACATTAACAAAATCGCATCTTGCATCTTGCATCTTGTGCTTTAAACCTAATAGCTTCATATTTACGTAGGTGGTATATTCCCTATGTGGTGATTAACCCCTTTAGGTAGAAGATTTAATGGCAAAAGATAGATATGCGCCAAAGGCTCTTGGCGATATTATGGCGGGCTTGAGTGGTCGTTTAGCGTCTTATGCTGGTAAAACCCAAGGCCTTTCGAGCCAACAAACGATTTTAGACGAGTTTTTAGGTGAAACGCTTTCCAAAAAATGCCGGGTAAGTAATTACCGCGATGGTACTTTGATGATTGAAGCGGTTTCTGCACCGATTGCACTGCGTTTAAATTATTTAAAAATGGATATGCTCTCGCATTTTCGTGCCGCTGGCATGGTAGAGCTTGGACAAATTAAAATTACCGCCAACCCACAAGCTACTCAGCGCTTATCTACATCAAAAGAAGCTGAAAAAAAACCGCAATCAAAGCGCCATATGAGTGAGCAAACGGCAGACTATTTAACAGCTATCGCTGCTGACGCCCCTCCATCGTTAAAAGAAAAATTAGAGCGCTTAGCCCAACACGGGCGGAAAAAATAAGTAAAGCCATCAGCTTTCAGCCGTCAGTTTTGAGTTGCCCAGCATTGTCTGTTGGTTATGTGTTGATGTGCATGATTAGCGTTGTATGGCAGGCGCGCCAAGCAAGCGTGACGCCTAGGGTTTATGCGCGATATAAAATCGCGCCTACAATTGAGCTCCTTTTTTCATCCCTGATCTTGATTTTATTTCAATTGTCGCCATATCTACTCAGTGGTCTTGTTTTCACCTTTTTTATGGGGTTAGATCAAAGATTATGGCTGATTTTTAAATTTTCTTGCCGAAATTCCATATCTTCACACACAGAAGGTTTGATGTTGCGCAGACTCTGGTATGATAGCGCACGAAATAAGCGGTGTTTTGAACAGCGTACTGATAAATTGTTAATTAATATGCCCTACATCATGAGCATAAGCGCATATTAATTATCAATTGAAGAAAGTGGGTTAGCTAATGACTAGCTAACAAAGAATATATTGTAACGGTTTTATCATGATATCTAATTTATTTACCAAGATTTTTGGTAGTCGCAATGACCGCACTATTAAAAACCTAAGAAAGACGGTCGCTCTAATTAATGCGCTTGAAAAGCAATTAGAAGCGCTTTCTGATGAAGATTTAAAAGCAAAAACAGCTGAATTTAGAGAGCGTTACGATAACGGACAAAGCCTAGATGATATCTTACCAGAAGCATTTGCTGTGGTACGTGAAGCATCTAAGCGTGTAAATGGCATGCGTCACTTCGACGTACAGCTACTAGGTGGTATGGTGTTACATCAAGGTCGTATCGCAGAGATGCGTACCGGTGAAGGTAAAACACTTACTGCAACATTACCTGCATACCTTCGTGGTTTAACAGGTAAAGGTGTTCACGTAATTACAGTGAATGACTACCTTGCAAAACGTGACGCCGAAACTAACCGTCCATTATTTGAATTCTTAGGCCTAACAGTAGGCTGCAACGTACCAGGCATGATGCCACAGCAAAAGAAAATCGCTTATGCTGCCGACATTACTTACGGTACGAATAACGAATTTGGCTTTGATTATCTTCGCGATAACATGGCATTTAGCATTGAAGAACGTGTGCAACGCCCACTTTACTACGCAGTAGTGGATGAGGTGGATTCAATCCTAATCGATGAAGCGCGTACGCCGCTTATTATCTCAGGCCCTGCAGAAGACAGCTCTGAGCTTTACATCGAAATCAACAAAATTGTGCCAGAACTTGAGCTACAAGAAAAAGAAGATGAAGAAGGCGTTGAAGGTGACGGCGACTTCACTATCGACGAAAAATCTAAGCAAGTTCACTTAACTGAACGTGGCCAAATCAAAGTTGAAGAACTATTAATTGAGCGTGGCTTAATCGAAGAAGGTGATTCACTTTACTCAGCTTCTAGCATCACATTATTAAGTCATGTGTATGCGGCGCTACGAGCTCACAAGCTGTATCAAAAAGACGTTGATTACGTTGTTAAAGAAAACGAAGTTATCATCGTTGATGAGCATACAGGCCGTACAATGGAAGGTCGTCGTTGGTCAGAAGGTTTACACCAAGCTGTTGAAGCAAAAGAAGGTGTGCGCATTCAAAACGAAAACCAAACATTGGCATCAATCACATTCCAAAACTACTTCCGTTTATACGACACATTAGCGGGTATGACAGGTACAGCAGACACCGAAGCGTTTGAGTTCCAGTCTATCTATGGTCTAGACACAGTAGTAATGCCAACTAACAAACCGATGATCCGTGACGATCGTGCTGATCTTGTCTATTTAACACAAGAAGAGAAGTACGAAGCAATTCTTGCTGATATCAAAGATTGTCAAGAACGCGGTCAACCGGTACTTGTGGGTACGATTTCTATCGAAAGTTCTGAGTACTTATCGCAGTTCTTACGCAAAGAAAAAATTAAGCACAACGTACTTAATGCTAAGTTCCACGCGCAAGAAGCAGACATTGTTGCCGATGCAGGTTTACCTGGCACAGTAACCATTGCAACTAACATGGCCGGTCGTGGTACCGATATCGTGTTAGGTGGTAACTGGCACAGCGAAGTTGAAAAGCTAGAAAACCCGACTGATGAACAAATCAAAGCGATTAAAGATGAGTGGCAAAAACGCCATGATGCAGTAATCGAAGCGGGTGGTTTACACATCATTGGTACTGAGCGTCACGAGTCTCGTCGTATCGATAACCAGTTACGTGGTCGTTCTGGTCGTCAAGGTGATGCGGGTTCAAGCCGTTTCTATTTATCAATGGACGACGCGCTAATGCGTATCTTCGCTGGTGAGCGCATGACTAACATGATGCGTAAACTTGGTATGCAACGTGGCGAAGCGATTGAGCACCCTTGGGTTAACCGTGCAATCGAAAACGCACAACGTAAAGTTGAAGCACGCAACTTCGACGTTCGTAAGCAACTACTTGAGTACGATGATGTAGCAAACGACCAACGTCGTGTTGTTTACTCACAGCGTAACGAGCTACTTGAAGAAGGCGATATCTCAGAAACTATCACAGCAATTCGTAGCGACGTTCTTAACAGTACGATTGACCAATATATTGCACCGCAAAGCTTAGCTGAAATGTGGGATATTCCTGGTCTTGAAGAGCGCTTAAAACTAGACTTCTTAATTGAGCTACCAATTTCACAATGGTTAGCTGACGATAGCAAACTATACGAAGAAAAACTTCGTGAGCGTATCGAAGAAGCGGTTGAGCAAGCATACAAGCAAAAAGAAGAGATGGTAGGTGAGTCTGTACTTCGTCAATTCGAAAAAGCGATTATGCTACAAAGCCTAGACCAACACTGGAAAGATCACTTGGCAGCGATGGACCACCTTCGTCAAGGTATCCACTTACGTGGTTACGCACAGAAGAATCCAAAGCAAGAGTACAAGCGTGAGTCGTTTGAGCTGTTCTCTGAAATGCTTGAGAACTTAAAAATCGACGTTGTTGGTATTTTAAGTAAAGTGCAAGTTCGCGCAGAAGAAGATGTTGAGAAAGTTGAAGAACAACATCGTCGTAGCGAAAATGCACCACGTGAATACCAACACGAAGAAGCTGAGCACATTGGTGGCGAAACACCAGAAGGTGCTACAGTAACTCATCGTGCAGAGCCTAAAGTAGGCCGTAACGAGCCTTGCCCATGTGGTTCAGGTAATAAATTTAAACAGTGTTGCGGTAAATTAAAGTAACCATAATACGCTGATAAAAAAGCGACGCTTGCGTCGCTTTTTTTATGATTGAGGAATAACAAATGACAAAAAAAGTAGTGCATGTTGCTGTTGGCGTTATTTATAAAGATCAGCAGTTATTTATTTGTAAGCGCCCAGACGACAAACACCAAGGCGGCTTGTGGGAATTCCCTGGCGGTAAAGTAGAGCAGGGCGAAAGTGTGTTTGCAGCACTTCAGCGTGAGCTGTTAGAAGAAGTAAACCTAACCGTAAACGGCAGCGAAGAGCTAATGGTTATCGAGCATGACTACGGCGATAAATGCGTGCGCTTAGATGTGCACATTGTTGATGATTTCACAGGCACTGCTCATGGCGCAGAAGGCCAACAAGGTAAGTGGGTTGCACTGAGCGAGCTTGATGATTACAGCTTTCCAGCTGCGAATGTTGAGATTATCGAAAAGATAAAGCAGAGGTTTGAGCTGTAAGCTTTAAGCCGAACGGTGTTGTTGGTGGGAGATGCGTGTAGGAGGTACTTTAGTGCCGAAAATATTTTCACAAAGAGAAGAGAATGAGGAAGTGATAATTATGTTTTTTGTTTACTCTAAAGCGCAGCGCCTCTTGTCCTCTTTGTGAATTAAAGATCTTTTTCTAACCACAGAGGTCACAGAGAGCACAGAGGAAGAGATCTAAATCTCTTAGTAAATATTTGGTTTCTCTATTGTTGTGGTCAACTAATTCCGGACAGTGAATTAAGTTTTTCTTCTGCTATAGGAGGGGCAACCATTTGATTATGGCTATGTGGCCTGTGCCAGTTATAATAATTCATCAAATAATTACTAATATCTTTTTCAGCTTCTTGATAATTACTATAACCTAATGAGGGAACCCATTCTGTTTTTAAACTTCTAAATAGACGCTCCATTGGCGCATTGTCCCAACAATTCCCTCGGCGACTCATACTTTGCTCTATCCGGTAGCGCCACAGTCTTTGTTGAAACCTTCTTGCGTTGTACTGACTACCTTGATCTGAATGAAACATCAGTCCAGATGGTTTGCCTCGTTGTTCGTAAGCCCTATCTAATGCTTTAATAACTAAGTCAGTGTCAGTCTTATCAGACATCGCCCAACCAACCACACGGCGAGCAAACAAATCGATAATAACAGCCAAATAAGACCACTTTTTACCCGTCCAAATATAGGTGATATCCCCACACCAAACTTGATTTGCGCTATTTACTTTAAACTCACGATTAAGTTTGTTTGGAATATCTGGTCGTTCCGCCGTCGCTAATTTATATGAATGAGGCCCTGGTTGTTTACAGACCAACCCCATATCACGCATGATACGGCGTACCTTAAAAACGCCTACAGTTAAATCAGCGTCTTTTAGCATCACCGTCAACATGCGGCTACCAGCAGCTCCACGACTGAGTGAAAATAACTCGTTAATTGTTGATCTAAGCTGCACCTCTTCAAGTTTAATTGATGTCACACGCTGCTTAAAATCGTAATAACTCGAACGCGGAACATTCAATACGCTACAGACCATTTCCACTGACTCATGCTCACTTAATTGGTCTATCAACGAATATTGTTTATCTCGTCTGACATTAAGAGAGCAGTAGCCTTTTTTAAAATTGTTTTTTCTCTTTCAAGCCGATTAACTTTAGCTTCAAGCTCCTGAATTCTAAGCTGCTCAGGAGTAAGCGCTTTAGAATTTGGTGTTGTGCCACCACGCTCTTCTTGTAATTGCTTAACCCAACGTCGAAGGGCTGTTTCACCGACTTCTAGTGAACGAGCGGCTTCTGGAAATGAGTATCCATCATCAAGGACTAATTTTGCTGAATTAAGTTTAAACTCTTGAGAAAAAGAGCGACGTTGTTTTGTCATAGAACACCTCTGTTTGAGTGGTAATAATACCACCTAAATTAGTGTCCGGTTTCATTGAAGCACAACAAAGATCTTTTTCTAACCACAGAGGACACAGAGAGCACAGAGGAAGAGATCAAAATTTCTTAGTAAATATTGGTTTCTCTGTGTAGTGCGAAGCGCCTCGGTGTTCTCTGTGGTTCAAATATTTTTTGCACAAAGAGAAGTGAATGAGAAGAGAATGAGGAAGTGATAATTACGTTTTTTGTTTTCTCTAAAGCGCAGCGCCTCTTGTCCTCTTTGTGAATTAAAGATCTTTTTCTAACCACAGAGGACACAGAGAACAGCCATTTGTTCAACACCAAGGCTAGTGCTTATTTATAACCGTTAGGGTTTTTACTTTGCCAGCGCCACGTATCTTGCATCATCTCGTCAATGCCGCGCTCAGCTTGCCAGCCAAGCTCCTTTAGCGCCTTTTCTGGGGCAGCGTAACATGCAGCAATATCACCCGCTCGGCGCGGCGATATTTGGTAAGGAACAGCTTGTCCGCTGGCTTTTTCAAAGGCATTAACCATTTGTAATACCGAATAACCATTGCCTGTGCCAAGGTTAAATACGTGCGCACCTGTATCACTAGCAATGCGGTTCAGCGCTTTTAAGTGACCAAGTGCTAAATCAACTACATGAATATAATCACGCACGCCCGTGCCATCTACCGTATCGTAGTCATCACCAAATACACCTAGCTTTTCTAATTTGCCAACTGCCACCTGAGAAATATACGGCAGTAAGTTGTTAGGAATGCCATTAGGGTCTTCACCGATTAGTCCCGACTCATGCGCACCAACAGGATTAAAGTAACGTAAAATTACAAAGGCAAAGCGTTCATCCGATTTAGCAATATCTTGTAGCATCATCTCAACCATGAGTTTTGATGTACCGTATGGGTTTGTTGTGCCACCAACAGGGAAGTCTTCGCGAATTGGTAAGCTTGCTGGGTCGCCATAAACCGTTGCTGATGAGCTAAATACTAATTTGAATACACCTGCGTCGCGCATTGCATCAACCAGCGTTAACGTGCCTTGTACGTTGTTTTGGTAATA
Source organism: Pseudoalteromonas sp. Ps84H-4 (assembly GCF_024124645.1). Lineage (NCBI taxonomy): Bacteria > Pseudomonadati > Pseudomonadota > Gammaproteobacteria > Alteromonadales > Pseudoalteromonadaceae > Pseudoalteromonas > Pseudoalteromonas sp. Ps84H-4. The sequence goes on from NZ_JAMXSK010000019.1 coordinate 14,745, forward strand.
CTCAATAGGTTTAATAACCGATTCGCCCACTGCTTTTAAACCTGCAAAGTGGATAACGCTGTCGATTGAGTGCTCACTAAAGATTTTATCTAAACAGGCTCTATCTAAAATGTCACCTTGGTAAAACGTGACATCTTTACCCGTGATTTTTTTAACACGAGCCAATGACTCATTTGATGAATTGCTTAAATTATCAAGTACAACAACATCATTACCCTGTTGTAATAATTCTAATACGGTATGTGAACCGATATATCCGGCTCCGCCGGTAACTAAAATGGTCATAAGATTTCCATAAACTATACCTGATTAAATTAGGCTTATTTCATCATATTTCGCGTTAAATTACATGAATAAAATGTGATTATTATTCTGTATGGCAAGGTGAGGTAGTTGTTTTTGATTACACTTTATACCATATTGGTTACACCTAGCTGATTACATATTAAGCTATAGTTAATCGTCAGCTGCTAAATTTTTAAGCACTAGCTAAACCTGTTAACTGGAGAATATGATGAATATAGTAAAAAAAGTTGCGTTAGCGCTTATGGTTACGCTCCCGGCTTTTGCTCATGCAGGCGAAGCAAAAGTTAAATGGCATGACTTTAATGATTATCGTGATGTACGCCCAGGGAATAACTCACCAAAAGGCGCATTTCATAAAAATGTGGCAAATAATTTTGAAAAACACTTTAACAAACTAGCTGAAAAGCTACCCGAAGGTTATACCTTTAATGTTGAGGTGACAGAGCTCGATCTAGCTGGTGATGTGCGTTTTGGTACCATGAATGAGCTACGTATTATCAAGCCAATTTACTTTCCGCGTATCGACCTAAATTATTCAATTACCGATAAAAACGGTAAGGTCGTAAGCGAAGCAAACGATGTAAAACTCAAAGATATGGGATTCATGGATCGTATGAAGATGGGTCGTGACGAGGCTTATTATTACGATAAACGTTTAATTACTGATTGGTTCGAAGATGAGCTATTACCGTCGTTAAACCTTGATGAATAAACTTAGTCACTATGTGGCTGTAGCAGTAAGTAAATAGTACAACTAAATACATATTTAACTGCTGCTACAACTTATAAATTTCATTTTATTGAGACTACCGTATATAAGTTTTTCTTTTAGCTTATTCGTTTAACGTTCAATACCTAAAGTACTAAAAGTATTCATAGTCTTGATCTTGGTTACATTTTGAACCATATTATTATTCTATTACATGATTTTTACTTGGTGTTCACACTATACATTTTATAAATGTTGATTATGTAATAGTTTGAAACCTATGGAGAAATGGAATGATTAAGATCAATAAAGCTTTACTTGTAACTAGTTTACTTTTACCTGCTTTTGCCTACTCTGGTGAAGCCGAAGTAAAATGGCAAAATTTTGATGACTACAGTGATGTGCGCCCAGGGAGTAACTGGAAAAAAGAAAATTACTATAACAGCGTTAAGCGTAACCACGAAAAAACGTTTAGAAAATTAGCAAGTAAATTACCTGATGGTTATGTTTTTTCTGTTGAGGTAACAGATTTAGATCTTGCTGGTGAAGTACTGTTAGGTAATGGCAATGGCAATAGTACCGAACCTCGCGTAATGTCATCTACATACTCACCTAAAATTACCTTAAATTATACAGTTAAGAGTAATGATGGAAAAGTTGTTAGCCAAGATAGCAACTTGAAACTTAAAGATATGAGCTATCTAGATGGTATCGTAATGCGTTACAAAGATTCATACTATTACGATAATAAACTGATAGCCGAGTGGTTTGAGGATAAACTGCTTCCGTCAATTGACTCAGCTGAATAAATACGCTTTTATGGCAGCAACTTTATATCGAGTGTTTTTGCTTTTGTGTGCATAATTAACAAGATATAAAAGCGCTGCCAAAATTAACTATATGAGTTTTAACGATGAATATACTCATTGTTAAACTTATGGCTAAAGATCCACTTTCACTTTTCCGTTAGTTTACTTAAACGTCGCTAACAGTTGTAATAGCTGTTGCAGTTTAATAACGGTTTTTTTCAGTTTTTCTTCGTCCATACCGTCGTTGCTTAAGCTTTCTACATCAGCAGCAACATCGAGAACGTAAGGTTTAAAGCGTTTAGCTTCAAAATCAAAGCCAGCATCTTTTGCAAATAAGGCTGTGAATTTGCCGTGCCCTTGCTGCTGTAAGTCATCTAATTTTTTATCGGCATCAAGTGCCTGACGGTAAACGATTTTTAGGTTAGCATTTAGCTGTTCTATAATTGAATCCATTTTTTTCCTAAAGCTTTAGACTGCAATGCCGATATAGTACGTGGATTGTCATAAAAAGTCAGGTAATGAACTATGAATATATCAGGATCAAGCTTACCAGCGATGAGTGGCGGTGGTGAAAGCGCCGAAGTTTACAGCGCATCGCTTGCTAAAAAACAGCAAAAAGCAGAAGGTGCAGCAGCTCTAGCGCTAATCGAAGGTGCAGCCACATCGAGTGCAGCAGCGCAAACACCTGCTAAGTCGGTAACTGCGACACTAGGTAATAACGTTAACGTATACGTTTAACTAGATAGGGCGTGTTGACCCTTTATGATTGATTTTGCAGCAGTGTGTTTGGTATTTAGGCAAAGCAGAGCCTATGCAGTGTGGTTGTTCCCCATAAATAGGCGATAACGCAGCATTAATGCCAAACACGCGCTGCCCTTCGGGTTCTTCCTAGGGGCGATTAACTCTTTGTTACTCGATTTTTACTTAGCCCACTAGGTTACAAATCTCGCGCCGGGATTAAATCGCCCCTAGAGTGAACAAATTTCAATCAGCAAAGGTCAACACGCCCTTAGATCGATTGGCGTTTTACTTTTTTCGCCGCCGATCTCGCGCACCAGCTTAGGAACCAAGAACCCCGGCAATGCTGCCAGCATAGCCGTAACGATTTCTCGTGCCTGACTCTCAGCTATATCAAAGTGGCTGGCACCTTCCACTTTATCTAGTAGATGTAAGTAGTAAGGTAATATATCGGCCTCGAACAGTGCCTCACTTAGCGCAACTTGCGACTCAACAGAGTCATTCACATCTTTTAGTAACACCGCTTGATTTAATAAGGTAACACCCACAGCTTTTAATTTTTGCATAGCCGCTTTAAAGTCATCATCAATTTCATTAGCGTGATTGATATGGTTTATAAACACCACTTTTAACGATGATGCAGCAAAGCGTGCACATAGCTCATCAGTAATTCTTGCAGGGATCACCACAGGTAAGCGGCTGTGAATACGTAGGCGTTTAATTTGTGGTAGCTGTTCGAGCTCATCCATAAACCAACTAACGGCATCGTCTTTGGCCATCAAAGGGTCGCCGCCACTTAAAATGACTTCGTTAATATTGCTGTCGGCTTTTATATAAGCCAGTGCATCAATCAAGCTGCGTTTGTTTAATTGGTTTTCTTGATACGGGAAATGGCGTCTAAAACAATAGCGACAATTTACCGCACAACCGGTTTTAAACATCACTAAAACGCGAGAGCGATACTTGTGTAACAAACCAGGCTGGTTGTTATCTTGCTCTTTTAAGGGGTCTTTGTCGTAACCTGTTTTTGCTAAAAATTCTTGATGGCGAGGCATCACTTGCAGCAAAAGAGGGTCGTTTATGTCGCCATAACGCATTTTTTTGATAAAAGGCAGCGGCACACGGACAGGAAAAAGACTGCGTGCTTTGAGGTCTTTTTCGTCTACTTTGCTTGATAATCCTAGCATTTCTAGCAAGCGTTCAGGACAAGTGACAACATTTGCCAATTCTTTTTGCCAGTTTTTATGCAAATTTACTTCATTTCTTTGTATCATTGACACGTAGATTACTCGAAATTATTTAGACAGAGGAAACGATGGCGAATTATAGCACCAATGAGTTCAAGGGCGGCCTAAAAATTATGTTAGACGGCGAACCTTGCAGCATCTTAGAAAATGAAATGGTAAAACCAGGTAAAGGCCAGGCGTTTAACCGTGTTCGTATTCGTAAACTTATCACAGGTAAAGTACTAGAAAAAACGTTCAAGTCAGGTGAGACCGTTGAAGGTGCAGACGTAATGGATACCGATTTAGCGTATCTATATACTGACGGTGAGTTCTGGCATTTCATGAACAACGAAACATTTGAGCAAATCGCTGCTGACGAAAAAGCACTTGGCGACAACGCTAAATGGTTAGTTGAAAATGACGTATGTACAATCACGCTTTGGAACGGTAACCCAATCGCCGTTACTCCACCAAACTTTGTTGAACTAGAAATCACTGACACAGATCCAGGTCTAAAAGGTGATACAGCAGGTACTGGCGGTAAACCAGCAACATTAAGCACTGGTGCTGTTGTTCGTGTTCCTCTATTCGTACAAATCGGCGAAGTGATCAAGGTTGATACACGTAGCGGTGAATACGTGAGCCGCGTTAAGTAATAGGCTTTGTTAAGCAATTTATTATAAAATCCCAGCTTCTGCTGGGATTTTTTTTGAGAAACAGTTTATGTCTAAAGCCCTTTGGCAACCAAGCGCCGATATTGAAACTTTACGCCACCGTGCCGCCATCATTCGCCGTATTCGCGAGTTCTTTTATGCACGCGATGTTATGGAGGTTGAAACACCAAGCCTAAGTGCAGCCAGTGTAACCGACGTGCATTTAGCGACATTTAGTACCGAGTTTGTTGGGCCTGGTCATGCTGGTGGCTTACCACTTTATTTGCAAACGTCACCTGAGTTTGCCATGAAGCGTTTACTTGCTGCGGGCTCTGGGGCTATTTTCCAGCTGTGCAAAGCCTTTCGAAATGAAGAGGCGGGTAGCCATCATAACCCTGAATTTACGATGCTTGAGTGGTATCGTCCGGGTTTTGATGAATTTGCGCTTATGGATGAAATGGATGAGCTTATGCAATTGGTGCTTGGCGTAGAAAGCGCAGAGCGACTAACTTATCAGCAAGCCTTTATGAACGCCTTAGGTGTAGACCCTTTAACTGCTGATATCAGCACATTGCAGCAACTAGCAACAGAGCAGGGCTTTGCCGATATTGCCGCGAATGAAACACATCGCGATACCTTGTTACAGCTATTATTTTGTATGAAGGTTGAGCCAACTATTGGCCAAGAAAAGCCTTGTTTCGTTTATCATTTTCCAGCTTCGCAAGCAGCTCTTGCACAAATTTGTCAGCACGATGAGAGAGTAGCAGGGCGCTTTGAGTTATATTTCAAAAATATGGAACTGGCAAACGGCTTTAATGAGCTGACCAATGGCAAAGAGCAAGCAGCTCGTTTTAGTGAAGATAATCAGTACCGTGAAGCAAATGGCTTAAAGCAAGTGCCAATGGATGAGCGTTTAATAGCTGCTCTAGAGCATGGTTTGCCGCAATGTGCGGGTGTCGCATTGGGTATTGATCGACTCATTATGCTGGCAACGAATAAGAAAAAGATCAAAGACGTGATCGCTTTTGATGTTGAAAGGGCTTAAATGTAGGAGCGGGTTTAACCCGCGATTTTCATTGATTTTAAAAGCGCGACATAAAGTCGCGCCTACGGTTTATAGCTCGTAAATAAATGTCACACCGGCAACCATAGGTTCGCCAAGTTGGGTGTAAGTATGAGTGGTGTAACCATCTAATGGGTCGTTACCAAACTCAAAGCCACGAGTTGGTACGTCTTCATCAAATAAGTTGCGTGCCCATGCATTAATGCTCCAATTATCACTTTCATAACCAAACGAAGCATTTACCAAGTTGGTGCTTGGTGCTTGTGAGTTATGGCTGTCAGAGAAGTAATAATCGTCTTTGCCCTCTACACCAATTGATGCGTAAAGTGCTGGCGTAAAGTTATAACGCGCAGTGAATGCATATTGGTATTTAGGTGCTTGTGCTTGGTCACGGCCATCTTGATCAAGGCCTGATTGTGCAACAAAGTCATTGATTTCGGTATGTAAATAACCTGCACTACCCGTAAGTAGTAAATTGTCAGTGGCTTGGAAGCTACCTTCAATTTCTAAACCGTAGTTTTCACCAGAGCTGGCATTATCGATATAGCCTGTGAATTTTTGACCTTCAACCTGCCACGATTTTAACTGCATATCTTCGCGATACATGTAGAAAGCGGCAAGACGTAACACAAACTTATCGTCTAGTGAGCTGCCTTTCACACCAAACTCACCGCTCCAAAGGTATTCAGGGGCAAATGATGTGTGATTAGCAAAGAAATCAGCATCTAGATTTAAGCCTTCATCTTTTGCTTTTGCTAACGCTTCAGAATTAATGCCGCCGGCCTTATAGCCACGAGTAATGCTGGTGTAGATCATGGTGCGATCAATCACTTGGTATTCAAGTGCAAGCTTACCGCCCACCATGACATCATCAGTTTCTTCAATAAAACCGTTGTTGTCGGTGTAGTCGCCTTGATACTGCTCGACACGCAAACCCGTAATTAAGGTTGTTTTTGGACCAATAGGTGTTGCTAGTTGGCCATACGCTGCAATATTGCTGGTTTCATAATTTGATGCAAATGGTTGCGCCAGCCAAGTGTATTGGCGTTCTAAATCAACTTCGCGGCCTTGGTAGTAAATACCGGCAACCCACTCTCCAGACTTACCGCTAAATTGCAGCTCGGCTGCTTGATCTTGACGATCGCGAAAGTAAGCATCTGTTGAGCTATAGCCCCATTCATGCAAGCCTGCAGCACATAACTCTGGTTGGGCTTCATCATTACACACCCAGTCTTCGTCGTAGCTGTATAGCAGCTCGCTGTCGATACCTGAAAGGTTTAGGCTAACATCAAACCAATCGAAGCCGGTGTAAATGTTGGCAAGGCCAACCGCAATGCTTTCTTGGTTATCTTGGCCTGGTTCATCAGCCACACTGTAACGGCTGTTATCCAAGGTGAAGGCGTCATAGCCGTTATTAATATCAATGTAATGAACGCTCAGTTCAGTACGTAGGTGATCGGTCAATTGGCTGTGTAATTTAAAGCGAGAAACGAGCTCATCTTGTTGTTGGGTATCTTCGCCTAAATAACGATTTTCAACATAGCCATCAGACTCACGTTTATAAATACTTGCGCGCACTGCTGTGTCGTCGGTAATACCCGTACCTGCGGCAATACCTGCTTCATAGCTGTTGTAGTTGCCCGCACCTAATTGTACTTTCACACTTGGGTCAAGAGTGGGTATTGCAGATTCCATTTGAATCATGCCAGCTAAGGCATCAGCACCAAAGCGAGTTCCTTGTGGGCCGCGATAAATTTCTACCTGGTCGATATCAAATAACAGTGAACTGCCGCCTAAACCAGAGTAGTTGATGCCGTCGATCACTAAGCCAACCGAAGGATTAATTGGGTCTACAAACTGTGAGCGTAAACCTACACCACGAATTTGCACGAAACGTCCACGAGATGCCCCTGAGGTAAAGTTTACATTCGCTGCACTAGCAAGCATTTCATCTAAAAACTTTGCACCACGTTGATTGATTTCATGGTCTGAAAACAAACTAGCACTGGCACTTAATGTTTGAATGCTTTCTTTTTTGAAATCACCGGTAACTACAATCGTTTCCAACTCACCATCTTCAGCGTAGGCAATCGAAGATGCTGCAAATAAAGGCAGGATGGCAGCAGATAATAATGATAAACGTCGTTTCATGTGGATTCTTAACTCCATTTTCGGGACTGCTATTCTAGCAACCTAGCTAGCCAAATGGCTATAAAATCAATTTTTATGGTATAAACGCAGGCAATTATACGTAAATTGATTAGGAATACGACTATGACCTTTAAAGTCGACTTTAAAGTGCGTGATTATGAGTGTGATTTACAAGGTATTGTAAATAACAGTGTTTATTTTAATTACTTAGAACATGCTCGCCATGAATTTTTACATGCTCAAGGTATCGACTTTGCAAAGCTAGCAAGAGAAAAAGTGAATCTTGTGGTGCTTCGCAGCGAAATGGATTACAAGGCATCACTTGTGCCGGGTGATGAATTTTACGTTGCCGTTGAGCCTGAGCGTATCAGCCGTTTAAAGTTTGCGTTTAGGCAAACGGTGTATCGCAAACATGACGATAAAGTGATGCTACAAGCGTTAGTGATTGGTACGTCGGTAAATGAAAAAGGTCGTCCTTTTTTACCAGAAGAAGTCGATAACTTATTCAAGTAAGCGAGAGTGTTTCAAAAAAATGGGGCTTAGAACAATTTTTTACAGATAAAACATGTTTTTTTAACGATCAAAGCAGTCAAATATTGTTACTATTATGGTATTGGAATTTGAATTGTAAAAAATATGAAGCGTTTAGCCGTACCACTTTTGTTTGTATTATTTTGTCTAGGGTGTTCATCAACCAGTACAGTCACAAGTGAACAATTAAAATATACTCAGTGGCAGCTATCAAAGGTGAATGGCTTAAGTCTTGATGTGTCGCAAAGTGCATCAATGCGATTTATTGAAGCAATGCAAATAAATGGCTTTGCTGGCTGTAATAAATTTTTTGGCGAAGCAGTTCTAACTGACGATGATTCAATTGTAGTAAACAAGCTAGGCATGACACGTAAATCATGCGGTGAGAAAGCTGATGAACTCGAACGTAGTTTGTTAACCGCGTTAAGAGAAGGTGCAGCCATTAAGCTTGAAGGTGAGCAACTGACTTTGCAAGGTACGCACCGCTTTACCTTTATCGCTAAAAACTAAAGCGCATGTGCTTGCAGCAAATTTTTAACTAACGTACACTCATTGCGTTAATAAAAAATAACGAATTTAAACTTGTCGGAGTGCCTTTAACAAGGCTGAGATCGCGAAAGCGGGATCCGTGAACCTGATCAGGCTAACACCTGCGTAGGGAACAAGCTGCCTCACTAGGCGCTTGTGCGCCAAATTTTGGGGCATAAGCGGCACAGGCTGCACTGGTAAGCATTTAACTTACTAACGATCCAATGGCGTTTGCCACTCTCTATTGCATTTGCAATATCTGACAAGACAACCCTTAAAGCAATGAGGTAAGTCATGTCAAACACAACAACTAAACCATCTCGCCGCGAAGTTCGTGCGGCTGCATCAGAGTATATTTATAACTTAACGGGCCAACCGTTTCCTAATTCTCATAAAGTTTATGTAGAAGGCACGCAAGATAATGTGCGAGTAGGGATGCGTGAAATCACCCTCAGCGATACCTTCATCGGTGGTACTGAAGAGAATCCCGTATTTGAGCCTAACGCGCCAATTCGTGTTTACGATACATCAGGCCCATACACTGATCCGGATTTTAAACTCGATGTGCGCAAGGGCCTTGAGAAATACCGTGAAAAGTGGATTGAAAGCCGCGGCGACACTGAAATTTTAGACTCAGTGACTTCGCAATTTTCTCAACAGCGAATGGCAGATGAAGGGTTAGATCATATCCGCTTTGAACACCTACCAAAGATCCGCCGTGCAAAAGCCGGTAAAAACGTAACGCAAATGCATTATGCGCGACAAGGCATTGTGACGCCTGAAATGGAATATGTGGCGATCCGTGAAAACATGGGACGCGCTAAAGTTCGTGAAGAGTTACTTGCGGCCCAGCACAAAGGCGAATCGTTTGGCGCTAGTATTCCTGATTTTATTACCCCTGAATTTGTGCGTGATGAAATTGCCCGTGGCCGCGCTGTGCTTCCTAACAACATCAACCACCCAGAAACCGAGCCGATGATCATTGGCCGAAACTTTTTAGTTAAAGTGAACGCGAATATTGGTAATTCGTCGGTCACTTCATCAATCGAAGAAGAAGTCGAAAAAATGGTGTGGTCTACTCGTTGGGGCGCCGACACGGTAATGGACTTATCAACGGGTCGCTATATTCACGAAACTCGTGAGTGGGTGGTACGTAACTCACCAGTACCAATTGGCACCGTACCAATTTACCAAGCGCTTGAAAAAGTAAACGGTGTGGCTGAAGACCTAACGTGGGAGATTTTCCGCGATACCTTGATTGAACAAGCAGAACAGGGTGTTGATTACTTTACTATTCATGCTGGGGTATTACTGCGTTACGTGCCGATGACGGCAAAGCGTGTTACCGGTATTGTTTCGCGTGGTGGCTCTATCATGGCGAAATGGTGTTTAGCGCACCATAAAGAAAACTTCTTATACACGCACTTTGAAGAAATCTGTGAAATTTTAAAACAGTATGATGTGTGTTTTTCATTAGGTGATGGCCTGCGTCCAGGCTCTATCGCCGATGCTAATGACGAAGCCCAGTTCAGCGAATTACGTACTTTAGGTGAGCTGACAAAACTTGCTTGGAAACATGATGTGCAAGTGTTCATCGAAGGCCCAGGCCATGTGCCAATGCATATGATCAAAGAGAACATGGAAGAGCAGCTAAAACACTGTGAAGAAGCACCGTTTTATACTCTAGGTCCATTAACCACGGATATTGCACCGGGGTACGATCATTTCACATCAGGTATTGGCGCTGCGCAAATTGCTTGGTACGGCTGTGCCATGCTTTGTTATGTAACCCCTAAAGAGCATTTAGGCTTACCAAACAAAGAAGACGTTAAAGAAGGTTTAATCACCTACAAGATTGCTGCTCATGCAGCCGATTTGGCAAAAGGCCACCCGGGTGCGCAAGAGCGCGATAATGCATTATCAAAAGCACGCTTTGAGTTCCGTTGGCATGACCAATTTAACCTAGGTTTAGACCCAGAACGCGCCCGCGAATATCACGACGAAACATTGCCACAAGAATCAGGCAAGATTGCACATTTCTGCTCTATGTGTGGCCCTAAGTTCTGCTCGATGAAGATCACTCAAGAAGTACGTGATTATGCCAAAGATCTTGAAGCAAGAGGCATTGATCCAAATAACGTAGGTGATGCTATCGAAATCAAAATGGTCGATGTTGAAGCCGAAATGAAAGCGAAATCAGACGAGTTCAAAAAAACAGGCTCTGAGATTTACCACAAAGCAGTTTAATTGATGGAGCTAGGCATCAGCGATAGGCTCTAGGTATTTACCTAGGGCCTAGAGCTTAGGCCTAGAAAGTTTATGTCATTAAAGATAGCGATATTGGGCTTTGGTTTAACTGGCCGTTTAACTGCATTAGCACTTGCTAAAGAGCATCAGTTAAGTGTGTTTGAACAAGATGATGAACATGCTAGCAACAGTGCCGGTAGCGTTGCTGCAGCGATGTTAGCCCCCCTTGCAGAATCAGTCCTGTGTGAACAGGATTTAGCCATACAAGGGCTTAATAGCATCATTCGTTGGCAGCAAATTTTAAGTGAGCTCGATGAAGCGGTGTATTTTCAACAAACAGGCAGTTTAGTGGTTGCTCATCAGCAAGATAGGGGCGATTTACAAAGTTTTGTGAGCCGCTTAAAACCGCTTGAAAGCTATCAGGCACACGCATTGGTTGGCACTCAAATCGCAGACCTTGAGCCAGAACTAGCTGGGCGGTTCCATCAAGGTGTGTATTTACCTTGTGAAGGGCAACTCGATAATCAGGCATTTTATCGCGCTAGTTTTAAAAAGCTTACCTCGCAAGGAGTGCAATTTAACTTTGGCTGTAAAGTTGAATTGAACGCTCATCGGGTGAATGGCCAAAGCTTTGATTATGTATTTGATTGCCGCGGCTTAGGTGCTAAACAGGCTGAACCTTTACTGCGTGGAGTAAGAGGGGAAGTAGCGCGTTTATATGCACCAGAGGTGAACCTAACTAGGCCGATACGGCTGATGCATCCGCGTTACCCAATTTATATTGCTCCTAAGCCAAATCATCAATTTGTGATTGGTGCGACTGAAATCGAATCGCAAGACCGCGGTAAAGTCACCGTGCGCTCGGCGCTGGAGCTATTGTCTGCTGCTTATACGGTGCATAGCGGCTTTGCTGAAGGACGTATCGAGAGCTTGCAATCAGGGCTTCGTCCAGCGTTTGCAGACAACCGCCCGAAAGTCACAAAACAAGGTCGAGTGATCAGTATTAATGGCTTGTACCGTCATGGCTATTTACTTGCGCCTCAGGTGGTTGATGACGCAGTGAGCTTAATTGCTTAAGGATAAAAATGAATATTTTAATTAATGGTCAGTCAGTTACAGTAAGCGAGAATACATCGCTCACTCAGGCGTTGAGCCAGTTTGGTGCAAGACCTCCATTTGCCGTTGCCGTCAATGGTGACTTTGTACCGCGCAGTCAATGTGATGCTAAAACCCTCAACGAAGGCGACAGCATTGAGTTATTGTCGCCAATTCAAGGAGGCTAAGATGGATAGTTTTTCGGTTTATGGTGAGCAGTTTACAAGTCGGTTACTGATAGGCTCAGCATTGTATCCTTCACCTAGTGTTATGCAGGATTCGATAGTGGCCTCACAGGCTGAGATTGTCACGGTTTCATTAAGACGTCAGCAAAGCGCTGTTGCGGGTGATGATTTTTGGCAATTGATAAAAAACACTGGGTTAAAGGTGCTGCCGAATACGGCGGGTTGTCATAGCGTAAAAGAGGCGGTGACCTTGGCGCAAATGTGCCGCGAAGTATTTGCCACTGACTGGATCAAGTTAGAACTAATTGGTGATGAATATAATTTACAGCCCGATCCAATCGCATTGCTTGAAGCCACTAAAATTTTATTGGCCGATGGCTTTAAAGTTTTACCTTATTGCACAGATGATTTAGTGCTGTGTCAGCGCCTCGCTGATTTAGGCTGCGAAGTATTAATGCCTTGGGGCGCACCGATTGGCACGGGTAAAGGCTTGCTGAATCCTTATAACTTAAAAATGATCCGTGAGCGCTTGCCAAACCATACTTTAATTGTTGATGCAGGCTTAGGTTTACCATCTCATGCCTGCCAAGCGCTTGAATTAGGGTATGATGCCGTATTATTAAATTCGGCAATTGCGGGTGCAGGTTGCCCAGTAACGATGAGTAAAGCGTTTAAGAGTGCGGTTGAGGCGGGGCGATATAGCTATGTGGCTAAAGCGATGCCAGAAAAAGACGTAGCAAGCCCATCAACGCCGACGCTCGGTATGCCATTTTGGCATCAAGAATAAAATGTGAGGAATAACATGAATCAGGTTGTATGGACCATAGCTGGCTCAGATTCGGGCGGCGGTGCAGGAATTCAAGCCGATATCAAGGCAATGCAAAGTTTTAATGTACACGGCTGTACGGTTATTACTGCTTTAACGGCACAAAATAGTTTAGGTGTAGAAGCACTTAACCCGATTTCAACAGAGGTGATTGAGTCGCAACTATTAGCCTTAGCCAGTGATATGCCTGCCAGTGTGATTAAAATTGGCATGCTTGCCAATGTGCAGCAAATACAGCTTATTAGTGAGCATTTAAAACATTACAAAGCAACTTGGGCAGAGCCGCCTTTGGTTGTTTATGATCCGGTTGCCATTGCCTCAAGTGGTGATTTATTAACAGAAGAAGATACTGTTAGTGCTATCAAAGAGTGTTTATTGCCATTAGTCGATGTTGTAACACCGAACACCCACGAAACGCAGTTATTAACTGGTGTTTACCTGATTGGCCCAAGCGCAGTGAAAGAAGCCGCAGAGAAGTTAACAGGCTATGGTGCAAAAGCGGTGATCATCAAAGGGGGTCATTGGGATTACCCAAGTGGCTACTGCATTGATTACTGCGTGCAAGGTGAGCAGGCATATTGGCTTGGCAACGAAAAAATTCAAACACCGCATAGTCACGGTACTGGATGCAGTATGGCCTCTGTGATTGCTGCGTGTTTAGCCAAACAGTATCCACTCAAAGATGCCTTTATTTTAGCGAAAGCCTATATCAACCAAGGATTAAAAGCAGCCATTCGTTATGGTGAAGGGATTGGCCCCGTTGCGCACACTTGCTTTCCAACAAATCTAGCAGATTACCCACAAGTCATCGCGGCGGGAAGTTGGCTGGGTGATGAGCTCGACTTTGATTGCCCGGTTGATTTTACCATGGCAGCTGGTTTTGCCGAGTGCGACTCAAAACAGCTTGGGTTATATGCCGTTGTTGATACGGTTGATTGGTTAGAGAAGTGTTTAGCCGAAGGAGTTAAAACAGTTCAAATAAGAATGAAAAATGCAGACGATGCAACACTAGAAGAGTCGATTGCTAGTGCGGTTATGCTGGGGCAGAAGTACGATGCGCAGGTGTATATCAATGATTATTGGCAATTAGCGATTAAACACGGCGCTTATGGTGTGCATTTAGGGCAAGAAGACTTACAAACCGCTAATTTAATTGCCATAAAAGAGGCAGGGTTACGCTTAGGTGTTTCGACCCATGGCTTTTATGAGATGCTACGCGCGCATAATTACAGACCAAGTTATATGGCGTTTGGCGCTATTTATCCAACCACCACCAAAGACATGACAGGGCAAATTCAAGGTTTAGAAAAGCTTGAAAAATTTGTGCCATTAATGGCTGATTATCCAACGGTTGCGATTGGTGGAATTGATATATCACGGGCAGAGCAAGTTGCGAGTACGGGGGTTGGCAGTGTTGCAGTAGTACGTGCGATTACTGAAGCCGAAGACTACCAAGCAGCCATTGCCAAGTTAAAACAGCTGGTCGAAGGTCAGTCTTAATATGAGCGCGTTAAGCGACAAAGAGCAAATTCGTTATAGCCGCCACTTGCTACTCAAAGAGGTGGGGCATGCGGGGCAGCAAAAGTTAAAGTCTGCACATATTGTGGTTGTCGGGGCAGGTGGGCTTGGCTCACCAGCACTGTTTTATTTAGCGGCTGCAGGAATCGGAACGCTCACTTTGATTGACGACGATAAAGTTGAGCTTTCAAATCTACAACGACAAATACTCTATAAAGTAAACCATATGGGGCAGGCAAAAACACAGGCGGCTGCCAAGGTATTAAGCAGTTTAAATAATCAAATTACGGTTAAGCCCCTATGCCAAAAGCTTGATGAAAGTAACTGTGCTGAGCTTCTTGATGGCGCTGACATCATCCTTGATTGTAGTGATAACTTTGCAACTCGCTACTTGGTTAATCGCTATTGTTTAGCTAAATCTATCCCACTTGTGTCAGCTGCTGCCATTGCAACACAGGGGCAAGTGATGAGTTTTGATTTTCGTGATGAACAGAGCCCTTGCTATGGTTGTGTATTCCCGCAAACGAAGGAGCAAACAGCGCTTAATTGCGATAATGCTGGGGTATTGAGCCCGTTACTTGGGGTTATGGGCAGCATGCAAAGCTTATTGGCTATCAATATATTGCTTGGCCATAAAGTCGGTAGTGAGTTTATTCAATTTGATGGGCTAACACTAAAACAGCAGCACTTTAATATTCAAAAAGATAGTGAATGCTCAGAGTGTAATAGCAGAGCGTAGGCGCGGTTTTGTAGTGAATTTTAAGCAAACCACTTTTAGCTAAAGTGGTTTGCTTAATTGGTTTGCTTAATTGAACTTATTAGTCGTTAATTTTCGCAAATGGTGTGCCCATGCGCGTTACTGTTTCAGGGTGTTGATCTGATAAGAACTCAGCTTGATTTGCACCCCAGGCTAAAATAACGGTAGAGCCTAATTTAAAGCGACCCATTTCTTCACCCTTCTTCAAAGTAATCGCGTTGTCACCTGTGGTTGGGTAATTCCAACTAAATACATCTTTACCTGCTGGTGGCGTTACTGTGCCTGCCCAAATAGTCTCGATGCTAGCAACAATTGTCGCACCTACAAGCACCATGGCTAGCGGGCCAATTTCGGTTTCGAAGATAGCCACAACTCGCTCGTTACGAGCAAATAGGTTAGGTACATTTTGCGCTGTTAACGGGTTTACCGAAAATAAATCACCCGGAACGTAAATCATTTTGCTCAGCGTACCATCAACAGGCATGTGAATACGGTGGTAATCTTTAGGCGCTAAATAAATAGTCGCAAACTTGCCGCCTAAAAACGGCGCTGTGTCTTCTTCTTTGCCACCAAGTAGTGCTTGTAAGCTGTAGTCATGGCCTTTTGCTTGGATGATTTGACCGTCGACTACATCGCCTAATTGGCTAATTGCACCATCAACTGGGTGAGCAATAATGTCGCTTTCTTCAGCAAGTGGACGAATACCTTCTTTTAATGGGCGAGTGAAAAACTCATTAAAAGTTTTGTAATGAGCTGGATCTGGGTATTTAGCCTCACTCATATCAATTTTGTATTGTTTGATAAACAATTTAATTAAGGCCGTTGTTAAGCCACCCGCTTTTGCTGCTGCTAACTTGCCAACCATGCGCGAAATGAAATGTTTTGGCATGGCATATTGCATAGCAATTTTGAATTTATCTAAACTCACTTGTTATTTCCTAAATAGTTATACGCGAGGAGCGCGTGCACCAGCACGGCCGTCGGCCATAGTTTCTAAAATTCGGTGGTAACTGTCAAAACGAAGTTCTGAAATTTCACCATCATCAACAGCTTGGCGAATTATACAGCCAGGATCGTTTAAATGTTTACAATCGCGAAAACGACAGCCACCAATAAAATCACGGAACTCTTTAAAGCACCATGTAACGCGCTCAACCTCTAAATGCCATAAGCCGAACTCACGAATTCCCGGTGAGTCGATTAGGTTACCACCACTTGGTAAATGGTGTAATCGCGATACGGTTGTTGTGTGTTGACCAAGGCCGCTGTTCTCGGAGACTTCTTGGGTTAGAATGTCAGCATCTGGCAGTACAGTGTTCACTAAGGTTGATTTACCCACACCACTTTGACCAACAAAAATGCTGTTTTTACCGACCAGTTTTTGTTTAAGTTCATCAATGCCTTGACCCGTTTTATTACTGACTAACAGTACTTGATAACCTAACTCTCTATAGATATCGAGAATTTCATCAATAAAAGCAAGGCCTTCATCGTCAATTAAATCTATTTTGTTGAGCACTAAAATAGGCTCAATTCCCATGTCTTCACAGGCAACTAAATAGCGATCGATAATGTTTGGCGTAAACTCAGGCAGTACCGCAGAGACCATTAAAATTTGGTCGATATTGGCAGCGACGACTTTTACCCCGTCATAAAAATCAGGGCGCGTTAGTTGTGAGCGACGTTCATGAGTTGCCTCAATAACGCCAGCTAAGTCGCCTTCGCTAACTTTTGCACGGCGAAAAATAACTTCATCACCACAGACAAGGCTCGATACTGTTCTGCGAATATTACAACGTAATATGCTGCCTGATTCGGTTTCGATGTCGGCATGTTGGCCAAATCGACTGATCACTACCGCATTTTCGGCAGGACCTAAATTGTCATTTTGCCATTGCACAGTTACCCCTTTCTCTTGCTTTTTATCTGCATTAGAGAGGCGTTTTTGATGATTGGCCTTAATTCGACGCGATTGGCCTTTACTTAATTTCTTTTGTTTTGCCACTTTTGGCCTATAACTTGAGTAAATGTCGGGCTTTTTGAAAAAAAAGCTTTAGGTCGACTGATGATACTAATATGATATATCTAAATGCGTTGGATCTAAAGGAAAGCACCGCTAAGGTAACTATGTCTTTTCATAAATCAAATCTTATCTGGCTCGACCTGGAAATGACCGGCCTCGAACCAGCAACAGATAAAATACTCGAAATTGCCACTGTTGTCACCGACAGTGATTTAAACATTTTGGCTGAAGGCCCTGTTATTGCTATTCATCAAAGCGATGAACTGCTTGATGGCATGGATGAGTGGTGTACAACTCAGCACGGTCAATCTGGTTTAACAGCTCGTTGTAAAGCAAGCACATTCACAGAGCAAGATGCCATTGAGCAAACACTGGCATTTTTGAAGCAATGGGTACCTGCGGGTGCTTCGCCTATGTGTGGTAATTCTATCGGCCAAGATCGCCGCTTTATGAATAAGTACATGCCTGAATTGGAAGACTACTTTCACTACCGTAACCTCGATGTAAGCACAGTTAAAGAGCTTGCGCGTCGCTGGAAACCTGACGTGTTAGCACAAGTGAACAAAAAAGGTTCGCATCTAGCCCTCGACGATATCAAAGATTCGATCATGGAATTAAAGGTTTACCAAGAAAAATTCTTTAATTTGTAAAAAACATTTGCAAACACATCGGATTATTGTAGAATCCTGCCCCGCTTAAGACGTTAACCCCGCGGGGTTGGTATGTCTCTAAGTAATTGAATGCGGCACTAGCTCAGTTGGTAGAGCGCAACCTTGCCAAGGTTGAGGTCACGAGTTCGAGCCTCGTGTGCCGCTCCAATTTCTCACCAAAAGAAATTGGCTTAAGTTTCAAGGGGAAAGTTGAAAGCATTAGCTTGAAGCTAGAAACTTGCAGCTTACAACTTATTTATGCGGCACTAGCTCAGTTGCCAGAACGTTTACCGCAACCTTCAAGGTTGTGCACCAACGGACAAATTACTGACAATTTTTGAATGCGGCACTAGCTCAGTTGCCAGAACGTTTTACCGCAACCTTCAAGGTTGTGCACCAACGGACAAATTACTGACTACTTATAAAGCGGCACTAGCTCAGTTGGTAGAGCGCAACCTTGCCAAGGTTGAGGTCACGAGTTCGAGCCTCGTGTGCCGCTCCAATTTCTCACCAAAAGAAATTGGCTTAAGTTTCAAGGGGAAAGTTGAAAGCTCCAAGCTATTCAAACTTGAATCTTGTAACTAGAAACTATTTGATGCGGCACTAGCTCAGTTGGTAGAGCGCAACCTTGCCAAGGTTGAGGTCACGAGTTCGAGCCTCGTGTGCCGCTCCAATTTCTCACCAAAAGAAATTGATATAAGTTTCAAGGGGAAAGTTGAAAGCTCCAAGATATTCAAACTTGTAACTTGAATCTTGTAACTAGAAACTATTTAAAGCGGCACTAGCTCAGTTGGTAGAGCGCAACCTTGCCAAGGTTGAGGTCACGAGTTCGAGCCTCGTGTGCCGCTCCAATCTCTAAAAAATCCCAAAATACTTTCTTAAATAAAATCTTTCTTAAATAAAGCTGTTAAAACCAAACTTTGTCTATAGCTAGTTTCTAGATCTGACCTTGAATCGTCGCGACAATCCGTCTAGCACCACCATGGTCTCGGTGTTCACCTAAATAAATACCTTGCCATGTGCCTAGCATTAAGCGGCCTTGATTAATTGGTATGGTGAGTTCAGCACCTAATGTACTGCTTTTTATATGGGCTGGCATATCGTCATCACCTTCATAATCATGACGATAATAACTTTGTCGTTCTGGCACAAAGTGATTGAAGTGACTTTCCATATCCATTCGCACAGTCGGATCTGCATTTTCGTTAATGGTTAAGCTTGCAGAAGTGTGCTGAATGAAAAGGTGTAATAAACCGACTTTGTACTGTGTTATTTCGGGGAGTTGACGAAGTATTTCGTCATCAATAATGTGAAAGCCTCGCGAGCGAGGCTTTAATTGAATTGTTTTTTGCTGCCAACTCATAGTTTATCAAAGCTTACTTCGATATTGGCGTTACCGTCAGCTGACGTGAATGGAATTAACACCTTGGCACCTTCGCATTTGTGAGCAATTGTATGTCCTTTGCCAGACACTACAACTGGCGTTGCCATATCAAACTCATAGCCTTTTTCGCCAAGTAAGTTTTTAGCACCACCTGTCACCATGTTAGTGATTTCACCGACCATATCGGTAACTTCTTCATCGATAGTTTCTGGTCGTTCTCCGAGCATTCTTTCCATAATGGTTAATGCTAGGCTTTCATCAAATGAGATTGAAAGTGAGCCTTTTGTTTGTGGTCCAACCATACCTATTAAACCGGAAACATCACCACGGGCTACTTCATCTTTTTTTAAACTAGGTTTACCCGGTTTCAATTCTGTTTGAGCCATGGTGCTCAATACATTTAATAATGATGATAAAAATGGGTTGATGAACTCCACATTCATTATTTAATTTCCCTCAGGTTACGCAGCCAAGCTGCAATTATAACTTAAGTGTAGTGGCTGTTCAGAACAGTGCACTTAATCTTTGCAATTTTCACACTTTCCATGTGCTTCGATAGTTTGTCCAGAGACAATAAATCCACTTTCTGCGGCGAGATTATTCAGTTCGTGAGAAATCACTGTTGAATGTAACTCTTTAACAAAACCACAGCTGTCGCAAATTAATAGTTGTACAGGGTGAATATGATCGAAATGATGGCACAACATAAAAGAGTTAGTACTTTCGATTTTATGAATAAAGCCAAGTTCAGACAAAAAATCTAACGCGCGATAAATAGTGGCAGGTTTTGCACCAGACTCAGTTAATTTAAGTTGTTCTAATAAGTCATAAGCACCTACACCACCTTGCGCACTAGCTAAAAGGCGAAATACTTTTTCACGGATAGGCGTGAAACGTGCACCACGATTGTCGCAGACTTGTTTTGCTTTACTAACGAGTGATTCTATATTCATCTTCTCTTATCCTTACGCTACCGTGATATACTAACATACTGTATTGTAGTTGCAGTGTTTTTATTCGCTATCTCGTTTTCAAGGAAGTTTGTTAATGACTGAGTTGCTCGCCGCGTTCATTTTCTTTTTTGCTGTGATTGATCCAATCGGTACGGTGCCTGTCTTTATTGCTGTAACCCGCTGGGATGATGCCAAGTTTAAACGCAAAGTTGCACTTAAAGCGGTAGGAGTGTCGGCATTAGTTTTACTTTTCTTTGTTATTGCTGGGGAGTTGCTGTTAAACGCAATTAAAATTCCTTTATCGGCATTTCAGATTGCTGGCGGCATTGTTCTATTACTTTTTGCGCTGTCTATGATCTTTGGCGAGAGTAAGCCTGAAAGCGAAATTAAAAGTGTCCGTGATAGTACCGAAACGGCTATCTTTCCGCTGGCAATTCCATCAATTGCAAGCCCGGGGGCAATGCTCGGTGCAGTGTTGATGACGCGCAATAATGAATATACATGGTTAGAGCAACTAGTTACCTCTGCGATAATGTTATCGGTGCTCATTATCGTCTTAGTGTTACTTTTATTGGCTACTCAAGTTCACAAATTAATTGGTGATAGTGGTGCCAGTATAATCAGCCGAGTGATGGGACTAATTTTATCTTCAGTGGCTGTGACAAATATTCTTGGCGGCATAGCTCACTACTTTGGTTTGAGTGTCGTTGGATAAGATGAATTAAAGTGCATTTTCAGTAATTTAAACTTTGAATATTTGTCTTCTTTTATCTAAGTTAAGAAGTAGGCAATAAAAATTTAAGGAATAGAGAATGCTACTCAAAAATGTTGTTTTATCAGTTTTTCTGATTTTTAGTTTAGGTGCTTGCATGGAGCCAACCTATGACAGTGGTAAGTTAAAAGTTATTGAAGTAACTGATCATGATTTTAAAATTAATGGTGAAAGCGCAGTAACAGTGATCATTGGTCATGCAAATGTTGCTGAGTACAGCTTTTCACTTCGTAAAAGTGATTTAAAGAAAGGTACACTTTTACAATCAGTGTCTGACAGCAACCCGAATGTTCGCGCTGATGGTACATTTTTTAGTGAATACTATGTGCAGTCAAAAGATCATGATACTCATGCATCAATTGAAATTGTTGAAATCGACCCTGTTGAAAAAGTAGCGCGTATTGCAGTGGGTGCCAAACTAGTTAACCTTAAGAACGAAGATTATAAAGAGTTAGAAATCACCATATTTGAACTTACAGGTAAAAACTTAGAACACCTCCTTAATGAAGTTAAAAGTTAACTTATCCACCATTTTGTAAGAAGTGAGTGTGTAGTCCACTTCTTTTATTCTTTTCTTCCCCATCTTTGATTATGTCATGTTGCGATTGAGCATTAGTGATATAATATCGAAAATTTTGTCAGGGCATGATGCATCTCTTAAAATTGCGTCATCGCTGTACTGAGCGTTAATCGTATTTAGGTAATCAAGTTGCAAGTAAACGTATTGATCTTTATAGGGGCCATGTTATGAGCACAACGACATTAAACCGCCGTTTTTCCGTGGCGCCCATGTTAGATTGGACAGATAACCAATAAAACAAGGGCTTTAAATGATACTAGGGTGACTATAGGGGCACCGCTAATAATTGAGGGTTCCCAGTCACCCTCAAATAAATAGACCTGCTTTAAGCGGGTTTTTTTGTGCCTGTATAAATGTTCAGCTTGTTAAAAGGTGAATGCTAACTTAACTTAAGTGTTTACAAAGTTATGGAAAATAAAAGGAATAGGTATGGTATTTAAAATATTGGGTTGGTTCATTGGGGTAAATTTAGTGTTTGCTGGGTTTGCTTTGCTTATTAGTGGCGACATTATAGCTGGGTTGATCTTGTTGCTTGCGGCTGTATTTTGTATACCGCCACTATTATCTAAAATGAATAAGCGAATGGTAAAGGAAGCGGTTAATCGTGGTAAAAGTCACAACGAACTGACGCAAGGAAAGGCGATAATTGCAGGGGGAGTGCTTTTTGTTATAGCTGCTGTTTTCGTAAGTCCACAGCCAAAAAGTGAAAACAAAACAAATGAAACGGCTAAGGTGGTTGAAGAACCTGAAGAAGGAAAATCAATACAAGAGGATGAAGTAAAAGCCAAGCAAAATAATACTCCCAGTGGTATAGATCTAATTGCGCAATTAATGTGGAAAGTCGACGAACTAGAGAATTGGTTTATAGGGCCTTTTGAAGAAAGGCATAAGCGTCAGTTTTATGATGTTAAAAATAATTATGATGAACAGCTCGATAAAATTTGTGGTGACTTTGATGCGCTAGTTAAAAGTACAGGGAACTTGAATAGCGATTATTATGATGAGGCGTTAGCATGCAGGAACTTTAAGCTAAGCCTTGTTCATGTAATTAATAGCTTAAACCAAGGTGCATATTCAGAAATACCGAAGATAAGAGCTAAGTTTGAGCCTGAATATCAAAATCTAAAGAAACAAGTTGATGAGTATAGAGAGAGTAAGAAAAGTAAGAAAAAAGCACCTGACTGGTATGTTAAGAGTGCAAGTGATTTGGTAAATCAAAACGCATCCGAATGGCATGAAGCTACAAGTGAAGAAAAATTATCAATGTGTGCAAATGTCATATCTAAATTTTGGTTGGATGACTCACTTAATGAAAATATTAAAAACAAAATAAACTCGGTTAAAGATATCAAACCCTATGCGGAAATGTTGGTTATAGAAATGGATAACGCATTAGATGGAAGTCCATCTAAAACAGGTGTAAACCCTAAACTAAGTGAGTCAGTCGTTACATTAATGATAATGATGGAATGGTTAGAATGACATGAAATCAACTTTCAATGGAACCCGCAATAGCGGGTTTTTTATTAACTTAATCCCCAAAAAGCCTACAGAGTAAATTTTTTAAAACTTTTTTAATTTTTTTTGCGTCATTTTTTACCTGATTTTTACCGAAATAAAGACTGTGTTAGGAAGAAATAAAACGAGCGAATTGCGCGTTTTTACGTTTGTTGTAAGTTATTGCCGGTATTGTAGTTAGTGGATAAAACCTAATATTAATGAATAAAAAACCGACCTTAATAAGGAAAAAAAGTGCGCAAACTGCGCACTATTAAATTGTTATATGTCAATCTGTTAGGATGATTTAGCTGTACGTATAAACAGTGTTTTTGGTTGCTATTATAAATTTAATCATTACAATTAAATTTACATCAAGAAGTGATGTTTAATTAACCAGAAAAGGAACGAGTTATGAGTAATTTATATGCATTGAAAGTTTTAACCAAATTGGACGGTGGTAATGGCGGCGGCGGTGATGGTGTTGAGCCACCGAAAGAAAAGTAACTAAAAATCATAGTTTAACCTAACCAGCCTAAAAGGCTGGTTAATTATCACCAAGGAATGCACATGCTCAATTTTTTTACCGCAACAGGCTGGATTATAAAGTCTTTAGAAGTACTCACCGTACTTTTTCTGGTTGTAACTTTTAGCAAACACAAGTTTGCACTGTTTTTTGGCGGTAAAAAGAATTTAAATTCGCAAAGCGATCATACACTGCACTCATGTTTTATTGCTGCTCTGGCAGTTATGGTATTTCATTTTGTAAGCTCAGCTTTAGCGCAACATATAATAGCGTTGGAAATGGAAAAAATGATGTTACGTCAGTTTTTTTATTTCACCATGTTTACCTGCTCAATGGCCTTTGCTGTTACTTTGTTTTTATTGCATGTTATGCGTGGTTGCACATTTTCGCTAACAGCTCGTTTATGTATCTATTTATCAATACTGCAAGCAATGTTACAAATGCTGCAATTTATAATGCGTGGCATGCTTGATAACAGTATGTTGTCACCGTTTTATAGCACCACAGTTGTTGTTTTAAATGTTTTATCACTTGCGGTTGTTGCATCGTTTCCTGTTAAACAGTTTTTCCAAAGTAGTAAAGAGGTAGCCTAATGCCATTATTATTCGTCATGGCGATAAGCCTTGCAGTTATGTTAACTATTGCGGGCTATGTAATAGTAAGAGGCCATGCTACTACCAGTTTTGAGCTTACATTTAAACAATTAATAATCACTAAAGTGATCAGTGATTCAGTACAAAGTGAAGACGAAAAAGGCATAGCACATAACATTGTGATGGACTTAGGTGAGGCTTTACAAAACAACCGAGAAATTGATGCATACGATAAGTTAAAGGCAATCAACGCACAGGCAATAAGCTATCGAGTAAAGAACCTGCAAGCCCCAGTTGAGCTTACAATAGAACCTCAAACTAAACCTGAACCACCACACCCATTTTTAAAAGTGATAAAATAAAACCCGCTCTTGCGGGTTTATTTTTGCAGAGCGCTAATTTTCCCAGATTTAACTTTATCTAGCTGCTTAAAGATACGTTTCAACTCTCTTTTTGTTTGTTGGGATTCAAAACTATCTCTTTTTATCGTCCACTTGAGTGCGAGTAAGCTGAAGTCAGAATAAAGAGAAACATTTTTCTTTTGGCGCTCCCTAATAAAGGTTCGTAAATACAAGCTAAGATCTATTACTGATGATTTGTGGGAAGAATACAAGAAAGCTTCATCATAAAGCTTATGCTTAATTGCGTTGGCTGCTTGTTCCCACGTATTTAAAACATAGCGTACAGAAACACCCCTTGGATCGTTTGAATTTTCTGGTTTAGAAAGTTCTAATAGAATTTTGTTTCTTTCTAGACTGTGTATTATCTGGCTCAATACAATTGTATGCTTCAGGTAATCTTTGTCATCTTTAAGCTTTTGCTGAAAGTCGAGAGTATTCTTTTCTTTTGCTGTTTGTCTTTGATAAAACATACCTGCTAGTGCCGCTGACACACCTAATACGGCAGAAAGTAAAACAGCGCCGCTTGCATATAACGAAGCATCAAGCTTAGCGATTAAATAGACTCCAACAGCAGGGATAATTGCAAACCAGACTGTAAATATTTTTTTTATTAGATTGCGCTTGTTCAAAGTTTAGAATCCCTCTAAAGCAAAAAAGAGCCATAAAGGCTCTTTTAGTTTAATAAATCGGTATGGCTAAATAGGCCAATCTTCTTCGCGATAAACATTCATGATATTCACCTTTGGCGTGGTTTGACGTTACATGAGATTTTTCTAATTTATGTAAAGTTATTTTGTAAAAGCACTTTACTACTAAAATTAATAATAACTGACGGGGTGGGTACTTACAATAAAGCAGTTACTTTGAATCGCTTTGAATTGCCTTGAATTGCCTTGAATCGCAATAAATACGGCTCATATGATATTTTGTTATATAAAAAGATAAAATTCGTTTATTAAGGTGAAAAAAGGGTTATTAGACAGAAAAATCGTTAGTTACAGGTAAAAATGAGCTATTGGTTAGTAAAACAGTTAATCAATGAGAAAAAATATCTGTACTAACAAAAATGGCTTTATTAAGCCATTTTTTGTGTGCTTGATGAGTTATTGGCCCTTGCTTCGATCACAGGGCGTAAATCTTTAAGTAGTATCTTACCGCAGTCGTTAAAGTCTACGTTCTTGTCTTTATTTGGTTTAAACCAGTCTAAGTGGCAGAACATCATTAAAGAACCTACCGCAACATCAATAAATTGTTCTTCGAATTCTTCTTCAGATAAAGAGCTACTTTCAGGAGTTATGTCACCAGGGGCATATTGGCCTGCTGCTGGGTTTGTATCACCAGTTACTAGCCAAAGTGCATATTTTTTAAACTGTGGGTGATTGGCGATAGCAAGTAAAGACTGCGCTCCAACATCACGATTACCTGACTCGTATTTTTTAAACGAGCTAATACCAATACCGACTAACTCAGAAAATTGAATTTGATTTAAGCCAGTCGTACCACGAATTAATTTTATTTTATCGCCAAGTGATGTTGACATGGTTCCTCTTTGTGATCTAAAGTTGTCATTAGTGTCATATGCGGCACTTTTTATTTGTTTTGGGTTTTTGCTGTGTCCCTTTTGGTTGTTTTAATAGCAAAAAGTCCTTTTAACTAACTAGGTTAGCACAAAAAGCACAAAAAATGGAACTGTGCAAATTGCTATTAAATACTTAGAGGAACGAAGAATGGATACTAAAAATTATCGCGTCACAATCCAAGGCGAACCTATCAAAGAAGATGAAAAGTTTTTGAAGGTGAAAGACGTTGTTGAGTTTTGCTGTATTTCAAGACCTATGATCTACAAGCTAATGGAAGCAAATAAGTTTCCACCGTGCCATAGAATTAGTGGTCGAGTTTTTTGGCTTGCAACTGACATAAACATTTGGCGATCAATGACGCCTGAGCATTTCCACAATCAATTTGGTAAGAAGTTAAAAGCACAAGCGGAAGGTGCCGCTGCATGAACATGACCTTTGCACTTTTAGCCTGCTTTCAAAAGCCAGCTGTACCACTTAAAGAGGTATGCCAAGAGTATTTAGGCTTATTACCTAAAACGGCTGAGCAAAAAGCAAAGGCAGGCACATTGCCCTTTCCTACGTTTAAAGTTCGCGATTCAGAGCGTGCACCAACCATGGTGAATGTCACTGATCTGGGCGAATACTTACAAACACAATACGAAAAAGGCCGCGCCGAGTGGCGAAGCGTAAATAACTAGGGGTAATTGGATTGAATACTGAATTGAGCATATTCGAACTGTCAACATTACAGAAGAAAAAGCAATCAATATTAGAAGAGAAGATTGATGAACTATTAGCTGAATCAGTAAATGATTTTAATACCCTAGCTAGCTTCATTAAAAAATTAAAGTCGCACAGAAAAAGCAATATGGGTCATGACTTTAGCAATGAAGCATTCACTCATACATTCAAAGCAGTAGCTAACTACTCATTAGCGAAAAGTAACTAGGAGCAATGATCATGGCAACCCCTGTACAGCAAATCTTAGACAATCGCACTACCGAAACTGAAAGCAAAACGAATACGACACAGCTTAAAGCTGTTGAAGGTAAGAAAATACCTAAAGGGTTAGCGGAAATTAGAGCGCTTAGAAGCAATACAAAGCGTACACCAGGTTATATTTTTGATGCCGTTTTAACAAAGCAGCAGCGTGCAATTGTCTGCTTTTCAGCTGGCTTAAAACCACATTGTTTAAATATGAGCTTCTACAAGTTTGATGTTCAAGAACGAAAAGCCGTACACAGAGCGCTTGTTCAATTGCAAGGGTTACTAGCTGCGTTTACTGATGCGAACGTTCTTATGCCTGAGAAGTTTGAACGCACTCAGCCTAAGTTTGAAGTAGTTCCGCACTTGGTTGCAGAGCAACAAACTAACACTCAAACACATTAAGGATTGATCATGAGCTCAACTAATCGCGGAACTGTGCGCAATGCTGATGATTACTATGTAACACCACATTGGCTAATTGAAGATTTTTTAGCGGCCTTCGCTGAAAATAACATTTTGGTTTGTTCACCAGATGAATACCCAAGAGTACTTGACCCAAGTGCAGGTGGCTGTGACAAGTATGAAATGAGCTACCCAACTGTATTAGAGAAAGAGGGTTTTTTGGTTGAAAGTTGGGATATTCGAAATGATTCACGCGCAGAGATTAAAGGCCGTGATTTTTTAACAACGCCAACTGCATTGTTGCCAACGTTCGACATGATCATTACTAATCCGCCGTTTAATTTAGCGCAAGAATTTACAGAAAAAGCGCTTGATATGGTTGAAGACCACGGCTTAGTAATTATGCTGCAACGTTTAAATTGGCTAGGTAGCCAAAAGCGTAAACCAATGTGGCAACGTTTGCCGCTCGCGGCGGTATATGTTCACAGTAAACGCCCGGGTTTTAACCCAGAAAAACCAAGTCAAACAGACTCTACAGAATACGCCCACTTTGTATTTTGCAAAGGCTATCCAGCCGCAGCAGAAATATTCGTAATTTAATCAAATCCACAACCTAAAGGACTAATAAAATGACCTCTATCAAAGACCAAGATCTATCTAAAAATCAGCTTTTACTCAAAAACATTGTTGAACACGTTTTAGACCAAGCCAATTTCACTATTAAAAATTTAGCTAAGCGTCCAACGGTTGCCATGCTTATGGAGTGTGAAAACTGCCTTACTGACCTAATGCCAGTAGTGCAATTAATTGCAAATGACCACATTGAATACGCCCCCTTTTACGACCGCCTAAGCGAAACGCTCGACGCAGTACAGTGTGGTGCCGATTTTGACCTAATTGAAATCGAGCTTAATTAACAATGAGCTTATGGCCTACTTTAAGCTTCGACGTTATTACAGCGGTTTCAACAATGGTTGAAACCGTTGATAACGTTGAGCATAAAGAAAACTTACTAAGCGGCCTAAGCCGTTTTACCCCTTACATGCAGTACAAAATGGCTAAGCAATACTTGGCTAAAGTACAGCAGCATAATGATGTTTGGTACAAAGACGAGCCCATAAACCCAAGCGATGAAGCAAACGCTTGGTTTTATGATGTGCTTAAAAATGCAGAATATCGCATCGATGTAAGCTTTTTTAAATTAAGCAAACCTGCCAAGTCAGCACTTAAGAAAGTGCATAACAACAATCACCATAATTATATTGTGCGTGACCTTATTAGCTCTAATCGCAAAGCGAGTATTCAAGCTAGCTTTGTGCGTAGAACAGCTGAAACACTTAGCTTTACAGAAAAGCAGCGCGAAGTATTCGCACAAAAGAAGTTACAACCATCTAGTGATGAAACTGCATTTTTACAAAAATTGGTAGGTGGTGAAGTAACAAGTTCTGTGCGCTCGATCATAGATGCAATTGACGATACTGCAGAAAAAGAATTTGTATATAAGTGCTTAAGCAAAGTACCAAAGCCATTACAAATGCGAGTTGCTAAACGCTTTATTGATAAGTACGAACCAAGCATTAAACGCTACAAACAAAAGTGCAATGAAACCACAGAGCAATACACCGATAGAATTGCTTTGCAATCAGCTGAGTTATATCAATTTGACGGTACAACTAAAAAGCCAACAAATACGAATATATTCGATAGCATTCGTGATCATCGCAATGCTAACCAGTGGCTATTACGCACTATTAAAACGCTTAAGCCGCGCCTTACCATTCTTAAACAGATCACCGACAGTATGCCTTTACCTTGGCATATTTTAGCGAATGTAGATAAAACCAAAAAACATGCTGAAGTACTGGCCCGCGAAGTCACCGATATACTGAACGACTTACGCATTGAAAACCCAAGCTGGGGTGCGTTAGATAAGTTTGATGTGATCAGCCAGTACGCTGAAAATTTTGGCGTGACTCTTTTTGCTGCTGAAAAAGGTATTTACTTAACAGAGCCAGACGCAGAAGTAAGTTTGTTAAAAGCGCAATGTTACAAATGGTGGGGACGTAAATTAAAGAATATACGCCGCCGTTACCTAGAGCATTTAGAAATAGCAACAGGTGAAGTAGGCAAAGACCTATTTGCAAAGTACGACAAAAAGAAAGGCACTAAAGCAGTACGAAAAGGTATTAATGCTTATTGCTCATACCAAGCGCTTAATGAATATAAAGCCGATCGCGAACGTGGCAAACGATACCTTGAAAGCCTTGAGTTAGTTAACGAACAAAACGATGTTATTTCGTTAATGAAAGCGGTTGAGGCAGGTATTGCTAACCCTGAGAATATGCGTAATGAGTTAATGCTTCGCATACGTGAAACCGAAGAACTGGCCGACGAAATGGGCTATGTAGGCGGTTTTTACAATATTACTGCACCTAGTCGTTTTCATGCGAACTCGCCAAAGTGGGACGGTTCAACACCAAAGGATGCAAGCAATTATTTAAACAAGCTGTATTCACAAGCAAGGGCTAAATTAGACCGTCTAGAAATACCGTATTTTGGTGTTCGTGTAGCTGAGCCCCATGCAGATGGTTGCACCCATTGGCATATGCTTTTATGGATGCCCGCCAGGTATTACGACAAAGTTAACCACCTTTTACGCCGATATTTTACCCGCGATGATCGTGAGGTATTTTTTCAGCGCTTTAAAAACCGCAAGCATTACCGAAGGAAGTACAAGCATAACCGTAAAATTTGGGGCCTAAATAAATCAAAAGGCATTTACACCAAAGCACCGGTTAAAAACTATTTCCCAAGTAGCCCGCGTTATACCGCCATGAAAATGGAGCCTGCAAAAATTGGTAAAGATGGTAAACGCATAGGTGGCGCAGCTGCATATATTGCTAAGTACGTCAGTAAGAATATTGACGGCTTTGGACTAGCCAATGAATACGATGCAGAAACAGGGGAGAAGTTTACCCAATCAGCACTTGTTAACCCGGTTAAAGCATGGGCCAGTACATGGGGTATTCGCCAATTCCAATTTCAAAAGTCGCCTGCCATTACTATTTGGCGTGAGCTTCGCCGAGTGCGTGAAGAAATACAAGGTAATGAAGAACTAGAGCAAGTCCGCAAAGCGGCCGACCAAGGCGATTTTAAAACCTTTGTTACCTTAATGGGTGGCTTTGGCATTGGCCGCAATGCACGTTTCAAACCTGTTTATGAATATACCGAGTACGGCAATCAATATGCTGAATGCGTTAAGCGCATTAAAGGCATTGAAGACCTACACGAACCATGCACTTTGATTACCCGTGTTCACACCTGGCAAAAACAAATTATTGGTACTGCCGCAGCTAACGACAACACCGCTGTAAATGGCGTGCAGGATGCTAACAACGTCGGCTCCGCCGACCTATCTTGGTCTAGTGGGAATAACTGTACGCCATGCACCGTGGGCGATAGAGACGAGTTATTGCTAGATATGATCGGGTTTACCAAAAAACAGATCGAAAAGGTTAAAAAGGATCTGTTAGCAGGTAAAAGGATCAGGCGGAACGGCCAAATTTACCTAATTAGAAACGGTAATTTACTCATATTAGATGAAGAAAAGCAGTTAATTGAACACCGCAAGCAAGCGGTTGACTCAATCGCGCTTACTGAAATGCAAAAACAGCAGAAACTAGCAGGCGATCAACACTCTGAACTTTCAAAAGCCAGCCTATATGACTTTGCACCAGAGCATGTAAAGCAGCTTAAGAACGGTGGCAATGTGGTTATTGGTAACCGTGTTTACTACATGCAAGGGCATGAGCTGCATAGCTTTGAAAAACTAGATCTTAATAAGCAGCGCCCAGCTGGCAACACAACCCCAACCGAAAAGCATTATCAATATGCGCGTGAGCTCTACGACTTAGCGAACTCATACGCAAAATTAGATGGCAGAGCCATGCCATCAGATACCCAGTTTAAAAAAGGTCATGCAGACATAATTGGTGATCTTGATTTAGCTAGGCTTGTTCTAGCAGGTGAAGCAACAGCCGTCAGTGACAATGACTGGTGGGCATTAGATTTAATGGCGTAGGAGAACGTGAATTATGAACCAAAAGTTAAAAAGACACTTAGAAAAATCAATACATATTTCTCAATGCATGCTTGAGGGACGGCCATTTCATATCAGTGATAGTGAAATTGATTTTGTGCCCGTGCCGGTGATGACAAGAACAACTGCAAAAAAGAGGGGGTTAGTTCTTAAACGTGGTGCCAAACCTGTAGGCCATTGGAGTTGGCAATTACCTGTTGGTGGTCGTGCCCATGGCGATCTGTATTTAGTCGAAAGATTCAAGAAGGCGGAATGAATATGACTATTCAAATTTCGAAAGTAGAAATGCCTAAAGCATGTATCAGCTGCAAGAAATTTTGTCCAAAGGGGTTTGCCAAGGATGAATACAGTCCTTTCGAAAAACCATTTAACAAACCAATGCCTAAAACCCAATACGGAAAGTGCGGTAAAACCAATAACAGCGTATTTGCTACCGAGATTTGTAACGGCTATGAGCAAGAACCTAATGCCATCGTATTTGATGTATGCAACAGACCAGAACCAAAAGAGCAGGTGACTTTATGAATACTCATGCAGCAGCTGAGAAAATGCTAGAAACAGGGCTATTTTACAACGACCTATTACTAGGGCGTGAGTTTGGTTGCTCAGCAAAACACGGTGCCCGTTGCATTAAAAACATATGCGCCGACCCACGTTACAAAGTGGTGATAGAGCAAAGCCCAATTAAGCGGGTAAAAGTTACCGCCATCGATGGTCGAACAATGACTATTGATA
This sequence comes from Pseudoalteromonas sp. Ps84H-4, assembly GCF_024124645.1. Lineage (NCBI taxonomy): Bacteria > Pseudomonadati > Pseudomonadota > Gammaproteobacteria > Alteromonadales > Pseudoalteromonadaceae > Pseudoalteromonas > Pseudoalteromonas sp. Ps84H-4. The sequence continues at coordinate 47,248 of NZ_JAMXSK010000019.1, forward strand.
AATTGCAAAACACGGCGCTGTTATTTAAACGCCCAAGCATGTTGGCAGGGGCGCAAGCATGAAACCAACCGTTAAACGCCGCAACTGGGTATATCACTCAGTTGTTAAACCAAAAAAACAAGGTGATAAGAATGTTCGTAATCTACAAAAATGAGCAGGGTACATACTCTGTAAGGCCTGCATTCATAGGATTTATTAAAAATAATTTTATGCGACGTACACTAAGTACTTTGTATTTTCCAGCAACATTAATTTTAACTATTTTTCTAAATTTACTTCAGGCCATGGTCGTTTGTTTTTTAGTAATTTTAAGAGCTGTGTTTTATCCAATATTGAATTTAAAACCAATTTGGAAAACAGAAATATGGCAAAGGCCGAGAGATAAAAGCAAGCCAATGAAAAAATACGATTAACTGCAGCACAGCCATTTTTAGCTATGAAGTACTATCGCTCGAGTACAGACAAATTTAACTATGTGGTACCAGATATCATTTTATACATGGTGCCATAGTTAAGCCTGGTTATAGTCGACGGCAAACATAGTTAAATTTAACTGTATTGGCCACACTAGATAAATGCAGCTATGCCAGCTGCTGGAAAGACAAATGATGAATCAATCAGAACATGAAAGCTATTTAGGTGCAAAAGGTGGCAGTGGAGTATAATTGGAATTGATTATCAAAGGAGTAAAAGATGAAATTCGTTCCTAGTAGTTTAAGCCCAATTCCAGAGAAAGGTCCACTGAGCGAGCATTATATAAATTTAAAGGTTAATTTATTAAAAGAACATCATTCCAAAATTGAAAATTTATATAACGAAGAAAAAAATGAATATGAAATAGAAGCTTTGAAGGAAGAGGCACTGATTGGTGAAAACCAAGATGGCGAGCCCTATTGTTCAGATTATTGGATTTACCTCAGGGAATTAGAAGAAACTCACTTAAGGCTTCATAGGTATTCTATGATACTTGCAACGTATGCTTATGTAGAAACTAGCTTTGATAAGTTATGTTTCGAAATTGAGGAAAGACTTAATTTACCTATTTCGTATAAGGACTTAAAATCTGATGGGTTAACTCGCAGTGTGAGTTACATAGGCAAAGTTACAAAAGTAAAAGTTGATATGCCTTCCCATATATGGGGAAAAATAACCACATTGCAAAAACTTAGACATTGCATAATTCATTGCTCAGGTGACTTATCCAAATTGAGAGAAGAACAAACAGAAAAACCAAAGAAAACGACTAGGAACACGGCCCTAAACACTGATGGGTTAGGAATACTGGATAAAGATTTTTTGTTAGTTGACGAAAAATACATATCACAAATATTTGAAGATGTAAGAGAATATCTCATTTCCATATCAAGCCGTGTATATAAAGAACTTGCATCTATGTCATTAAATTAATATTGGAATAACAGTACATTTATAAAGAGCCAGCTTAACTCGCTGGCTTTTTTATAAACCCATTAATTCTAATTGTTGTTCACGAGGTAAGTTTTTAAGTAAAGAAGCGGCAAGTTCTGCCGTTGTTTGGCGTGGTGGGTTTAGGTAATGCTTAAATGCTAATGTACTAACAAACGTTGCCCCACAGTTTTTAACGTCTGTACATGATATATAGAGATCAGCTACATGGGTTGATTGGTTTTCTCTTGATGAAATAGTCGCTTTACTTCCACAGTTCGGACACGTTACCCGCATAGCCACACCAGTATAAATTAACAAAACAATAGCTGTGATTATATACAGTGTTCGTTTGTCTGACAAATAACCATCCCACTGCTAGCAGTGAACTCAAAGGCCGAAAAATTCACTCCTCCTCGCCTTCCGCTTTCGTGCAAAAAATGCGTCAAATTGACAACCCCAGTGACATGGCATTTTAAGCTAACCCTTGTGGTAAAAGGATCTAAAAAAAGTTTGAAAAGGATCTTAATGTCAAAAGTGTGACAATGTTTGACATAAAGTGACAATGAAAAGATCAAAAAGGTGGCGATTTACCCAATATTGAAATATCATTAATAAATTATCAGTTAAGTGATAAATAAATGATGAAATATCTACATAAAGGCTCGCAAAGCCAAGAGCGATTAGATGCACTTTTATCGTTTGGTAAAAGTACCAGCGAGGATATAAAAGCGGCACTCAGTGATTACCTAGTACGTGGCATTGGCAAGACCAATGCAGCAACACTTAATGGTGTACCCGGACCAAATTTAACAAGGGCACTTAAAAGGCTTGAGGTTGTTGCCGGAAAGGTTGAGAAAATAAAAGAGCTTGATTGGCAAAAGCGCTAGTCACTAGCGCTTTTCTTATTGTCTCTGCTTCGCCAAAATGCCCTAAACAACCGCATTAACCCAAGCGTTGAAACGGCAATCCCCACAATCACAAACTCAAAGTACCAGGGCGCACCTTTATAGCCCATCGCTTTCCAGCCTTCAGCCATATACGGCTGCATTGCAGGTATAAAGTGACAGATGAACAACCCCAAAAAGAATAAAATAATCACTTCATCCATTATGGTTTTGTCGCGGTTCTTCAGCACAATCAGGTCATAGTCAGCGTCGTTTTGTTCTGCTTGCATACAGCGCTTTGCCTTTGCTTCAAACTGGGCTATTTTAAAATTGTTTTCAGCCCGCGCTACATCTGCGGCCATTTCAGCTGCAATACGTTTACGCTCTACGTAGCCGCCGGTTAAGTCGGCAATTGGGTCCGTAATAAATGAAATGAGTGTTTTAAACCAGCCCATTATTTTATCCCCCTAATTAATTTAATAAACGCTTTTGGGTCTTTACTGAATGACTTGATCACTTTGTCGAGCCCTTCTAATAAGTGCGGGGCGGCGTAGGCCGTTACACCAATGACACCCGTTTTTAAACTTTCATCAAAACCACGCCATTCACAAAACATCGCGGCTAAGTAGGCCGCAAAAATCGCAATTAGTACGCTCATTAGGTAATGAAAAAACGTAAATTGTTTTTTGCTTAAATACATTTGAATAGTGGCTGCTAAAAAACTCAACATAAGTAATTGCCCCCATTGTTTAATAAACTCTGAAATATCTATCCAGCTCATGCGCTTTCCTTAACAGTCGGGTTTAAGTCTGAATACTCAGGCTCTTTAAATTGAATGTGCTGTGCAGCGGGTAAGTAGTTGTTAATACCCAGTACGTCTTGTTGAAGTGGCACAACTTCGTTGTTGTAATAAGCGCGGGTGATCTTGTCTAAATCACCAAAGCCTGGGCTATCACCTGACGATTGGCCGCTAAGTGCTTCTTGTGCACGGTGCATGCTGAGCATGTCGTTTAAGGTTATTTTTTTGATGCGCTCAAATTCGTCTTTGGTGGATATATCACCGACAGGCGTTATCTTTATCGACTTTTCAGCATCGGCTTTATTGCTGCGGAAATTAAAAAACAAGCTTCTAAAATTACCTACGCCTTTGCTGTTACGAATGGCATTCTTTAATGCTGTTTCATCGGCATCGCTTAAGTTCGGATCAGCCATAGAGAAGATAAAGCCCATATGTGCGCCGTTCTTGTAGTAACGGCGTCTAAACAAAGTGGCATCTTCATTGAGTAACGCTGACTGAATACCGCCATAGTATTGCGGTATGCCATAAATCCCCTGGGCTGGGTCATACTCTTTTACGTGAATCACTTCACCCGGTTTAAAATAAATCGGTTGGTGAGTGCGATTACTTAGTTGTGCATACACGCCACGCGTAGTGGTGTAACGCATAGTTAGTGCAGGCAAATGTCGCAGCTTAATGATTTGCCCAAATGAATTACGAATAATCTGCAAATAGGCGTTACCACTCCACAACAAATCAAACGCGAACTTGCTAAGTGCTTGATGGCTCAAAAGCGGGTTTGGTTTATACCACTTTAAGATCATGTTGCGCTTAAAGTAGAGTATTGGCCCGTGCTGGGCATTAACACGTAACAGCTTTACTAAACCTTGCAAGCTAATGGGTGGTGCATAAATGCCGTTGCTGTCACTAAATACACCAATGTAATCGGTTAGCCGGTTGTCTAAGCACGGCTCAGGATCACCAAAGCTAAAAGTGTCGGTTACGGCTGTTCGTTGGTTGTAGTTCGGCATTTGGCCGTTACTCACTTGTAATCGTGGTTTACTCATTAAGCTGCAATTCCTACAGAGGTTTGGCGGCTGTGGGCGTTGCCGTCCAATGGTTCAAATTTCATAGCATGCATAATTGCCCAAGCAATATCGGCATGACCTGTGGTGGCTGTGCGGTTTGTGGCATAGGTGATTTGGTCGCCAGAGACTTTACGACGAATATTAATAAACGAGCTGGCAATGTTTACTGCGTCTTCATCAAACTCAAAACGGCGATTTTTAATGACGTTAATAGCCTTAATAACCAGTTGGTTTTTAATAATTGGGTTGTAATGAATAGGCTCAGCATTTGGGAAAAACTTAGTGATCATTTCCCACACGCCATAACCAATGCCAGTGGTATCAACGCCAATATGTTGCACGTAGTATTTTTCGGTAAGCAGTTTTATTTCTGCGGCCATGGCTTCAAAGTCATTACCGCTTAAATCAATTGCTTCAAGCAGGCGGAACTTTTCACCAGGTTTCATCGGGCAGCTTAATACGGCAACACTGGCTTTATCACCAAAGCGGGCTGGGTCAAAACCAATCACCACCGGTTTTAAGGCAAACGGGCGTTCCCACTCTAAATTAAAGTCATCCCATTTAGATGAATCGCCAACACAGGCCATTATTTGGTTCAGGTTAAAGGCGCTGTGTGCATCATCAATAAACTTACACATAAACAAGTTATTAAACTCGTCCGTGCTGTATTCATTTTCAAGGACGTCAATATCAATGCGGTCAAAGCCTGAATTAACCACATCATGCACGGTGAGCATTTGGCGCCATATACCGTCATCACACAACATGCCATCTTTCAGCGCTGTGTGGCTTACATCAATTTCAAACTCAGGATCATTACAGGCTTTGGTTTTGCGATACCACTTACCATTCCAATGATCATACGCTTCATGGCTGGTAACTGATGGCGTACTAAAATAGGTAATGCGCAAATGCTTATGCGTTGCCATTGCTTGTGCAAGGCCGCGCAATGTTTTGTATTTAGGTATCCAAAACACTTCGTCTATGTATAAATCGCCGCTTTCCGATTGGGCCGTTCGTGCGTTGGTCGATTTGAAAATAAGCTTAACCGTTTTACCACCTTTAAGGTTTAACACCATGGGTGAGCCGGTTAATTCAATATCAAAGTGTTCACGCACTAGCGCGACAATATTGGCTTTAAATACTTCGGCTTGGTCGCGGCTCGCTGATATAAATATCTTGTTCCGGCCGTTTACTACGGCATCGTAGAATGCTTCAAATGCAAAGTAGAACGTTGCCCCAATTTGACGCGGCTTTAAGATAAACCGGCTACGATAGTCTTGGTTGTCGAACCAATGTTTTTGGTGTGGGTAAAGTAACTTGTCTTTAAGCTCGTTGAGCATATCAACGGTAATGCCAGAGCAATCGTTTTTCTTTTTCTTCTTCGACTTTTTATTGCTGCCATTCCCTTGATGACTAGGTGAGTCATCATTGCTGGCACGTTGTTTAGGTGCAGGGGCAAGTTTACTTTTATTCAGTGCGCAAAGCTGACGGGTACAAAAGTCGAGCTCTTTGTAATCCGCATCGGTTTTGTTTTCTTTGTCGGCCAATAAATTAATGCGCTTACTATATGCCATTTCAGCATTGTAGCTTGGGCACATATCTTCCCATTTACCAGCTTCAGCCCAGCGGCGAACACTACGCGCACTAGGCATGTCATCCAGCTCGGCAATTTCATCCACCGTATAGCCTTCAACCACATACAAGTCTTGTGCTTTTTTGCGAATTTCTGGTCCGTAGTTCGCCTTCATAATGCACCGCGTTTATTAATCCATAGCGGCAGTGTATTCGTAATAAAGCGCGTGATCTGTCAGATAAAAACCTATTAATTCCTAAAAGCTAAATATAGGAATTTCAAAAAGTTAAACCGTTGGAAAGGAGCAAAAAGAGGGTGCAAACTGCAAGCAACTTTAAAGCAAAACGCTCAACCAACAAAGGTTTTATTTATGCCAGGTCAACTACGTACAAAACCACTTTCTATTGCTGCGGTAGGCATGACTGTCGATGGTCGTGAAATCACAGAGCAAGACGTAGCCGACATTGTAGAAACCTACAACCCGCGTAAATATGGCGCACGTATCAACCTTGACCATGAATTTAATTGGTCGGGTTGGGCGGCTAAAAATTTACACAATGTTGATATAGCAGGCATGTTGGGTGATGTACTGAGTGTTGAAGCATACGAAAACGAAGAAGGTGTGGTGTGTTTATATGCAGTGCTGGCACCTAATCAAAACTTTGTTGAGCTAAACAAGGCTGACCAAGCTGTGTACTTCAGCATTGAAATAAACCGTGACTTTATGGGCTCGGGTAAAACCTACCTTACAGGCCTTGCGGTAACCGATTACCCAGCGAGCTGCTACACAGACCGTATTAATTTCAGTAGTAAGAGTAAGCCAGACGACAAGGACGTCGCCTTATTAAAAGTCGAATTAGGGGCATGTGATCCCGTCGATGATGAACCCCCTAAAAAACCCTTTTTTAAACGACTATTTTCATTCAATCAGGAAGAACCCGATATGAAACCAGCAGAATTAGCCACCGCATTAAAAGATGCACTGGGCACACCACTTGCCGAATTCAGCCAAAAGCTAGACAGCCTAACCGAAAAGCTTGATTCATTCTCAACCACCAAAGTGGAAGGTGAAGAAACACCGCCAGAAGATCAGCAAGGCACAGGCACTGACACAGAGTTAAGCCAGGTGAAAGACGAGCTATCAAGCACGAAAAAAGCACTTGAAGAATTAACGGCAAAGTTCGAACAAGCAACAAATACCCCTGCGGATGATACCACCAACGCCGACGATGAACCCGAAGGCGACGACGGTAAATACAGCAATTTACTGTAATCACACGCACTTAATCTAAATTAGCTAAACGCAGGAAAGAACATGAAGACAAGAACAAAAGAGTTATTTGTAGCCATTATGGCAGGCATGGCCGTTAACTATGGTGTGACTTCAATGTCAGAGCAATTTAACGTTGAGCCTACTGTAGAGCAGCGACTTTACGACGCGGTGTATGAATCGGCTGAATTTTTACAGATGATCAATACCGCGCCGGTTGATGACCTAGTAGGTCAATCGGTGATCATGAGTGTTGACGGTGGGGTGACTGGCCGTGCAGGTGTTGAAACTGACGACACCAAAGAACGTAAAACCCGTGATGTATCGAAACTAGATAAACGTGAATACCGTTGTTACCCAACAGAATGTGACATTCATATCACCTGGGTAAAAATGGATCAGTGGTCAAAATTTCCAGATTTCCACGAACGCTACCGTAACCATGTTCGCCAAGCAATTGCACTGGATATTATCAAAATTGGTTGGAACGGCACACATGCCGCCGATACGACAGACATTGTTGCATACCCAATGATGAATGATGTCAACATCGGTTGGTTGCAGTTACTACGTCGTGATGCACCGGAGCGTGTTGTTACTGAAGGTCTGACGCCTACCCAGATCCGTATTGGTGCAGGCGGCGACTATGAAAACCTAGATCAAGCAGTGCATGACGCATTGCAAGGTATTCCAGAGCATAAACGCGCCAACATGGTGGCGATTATCGGTGATGAACTTCTTGCACACGATAAAAATAAGCTTTACGCCAAGCAAGCACATACACCAAGTGAAAAAACCAAGATTGAGCTTCAACAGGTCATCGAAACCTATGGTGGCTTGGCAAGCTATAAAATTCCATTTTTCCCAGCTCGCGGCATTTTAGTCACCAGCTTTGACAATTTAAGTCATTACGTTCAGACAGGCTCAACCCGTACAAGCGTTGAAAATAACGCGAAGAAAAAACGTGTTGAAGACTACCTATCACGTAACGACTGTTACTACGTCGAAGACCTAGAAAAAGCGATTTACTTTGAATCAGCCAATGTGAAGTTGCCAAATCAAGCGGGCGATGACTGGGTGTAATTAACTAACAGCAGCAACCATTGCCGCCCTTATTTCCTAAAGTTTCGGGGGCGGCTTTTTTAACCAACTAGTAGAGTGTTTTTAAATGAGCTTAGTTAAAAAATCATTAGCCAAAACAGCAAGCGTTGTACCGTCTAGCACTGAAACACATGCGCCAACAGCAGCGATTGATGTCGCTCAAGCTAACGCGCCAGTAACCGAGAACGAGCAAAAAGAGTACCCGTTTTTTGTAGCGGCCATCGAGTCTGACTTAGCTCAACTAAAAACATTTACCGACATTGCAGATAAAGCCAGTTATAAGTCTGAAGCGTTAAAGCGTAACGACTACCTTGGCTACATCAAGCGTTATCGATTAAGCGGTCAAAACCATCACAACACAGTATTAGCATGGGTGTTTATTTGGCTTGTAGATCTCAAGCGTTGGGACGACGTGCTAGAGCTATTGCCTTTGATGGTCGAGCAAAAGCAGCCATTACCAACGGTGTTTAATACCAAGCATTGGCCTGCATTCGTTATCGATCAGCTTTATGACGATGCCAACTATTACCTATCGCAATCTGAGCAAGCGGGCCTATTCACCATTAGTTTTGTACTGCATCGCTTAATTACCACAGTTAAAAACCAAGATTGGACAGGTTTAGAAGTGGTAGGCGGCAAGCTTTACGCAATGGCGGCTAAAGTCGATGCATCACTTCATAACTACGGCTTTGCAGCGGCGTTCGCAGAGCAAGCATTAGCTATTAACGAGGGGGCAGGTGTGAAAGGTTTGCTAAAAGACCTGCAAAAGTTACTAAAACAAAGCGAGCCAGAACAAGCGGTTGACGCTGACTAGCTCCAACGCCGGTGGGCAACTTAGCACAGCGTTCGCATTGTTTGCTTAACGTATGTGACTAAGTGGCGCCCACACCCAATTTAATTGTTAGGTAAAGGTGTGTGATGAATTTAAGCGGTATGCCACAGGTAGATTTACAAAGCGTCAATGTTGATGTGCCAGGTAATGGCTATTACCCCGCATTAAGCACGGCACACTTTATTGAACATTACGCGGTTGCCAGTGAGTACGCGAACAAAAGCGATTTACTCGTTGAGAAGATCACCCGCGCACAAGCAGAGATTAATCAAGAGCTTGAAGGTGTGCAGCTTACTCATGGTGAGCCATTGAATGCGCAACAAGTGATTTTTTATCACGATGCGGTGTACAGCAAAGCCAAAGCAAACTTGCTGGTTTCAAAGCTGGGCAGTACGCACCGTGATAGCGCTACAGCACAAAGCCAATCTGCCATTGATAATCACGAACATTGGCAACATGAAAGCATCAACGCACTGCGTTTATTGCAATCACTTAGCGTCAATTTATCGGTTGAGCTGCTATGAGCCAAAGCAAAATAGCCAAGCTTAAGCAGCACTTAGTGGGGGCGGTCTACCAAGGCCATAAACTCGCGCTAGAGACGCAATTTGATTGTTGGATTGAGGGCGGGCGAATTGAGCCAAGCAGTAAAACAGTTAATGGCAATGGGTTGTTAGCAGCAAGGTTTTATTACTCGGGGGTTATTAGCATAAACCCGTGTGCAGCACCGGCAGCATTGATTTGTGTGTTTGCATCGTTTTGGTTGCAAAACAATGGCGGGCGTTTTGATAGCACCGATATTGAATTTAGTGCTGATGTTAACGACGACAACAGTAATGAAGTTGAGTTAACGATTGATCAGCTTTGTGAAGATATTGAATTAGTGCAGTCAGAGAATGGTCCGTTTGAATTAAACGGCAGCTGTTATGACTTTGGTGAGCAAAGTCTATGGATAGCTGAAGCGTTCACATTGCATGGGGAAGTAAGTCGTGCTTAACGTCAAATTTGACGAAGGCCAAAGCAAAGAACAATTAGCGTTTTTACAGCTGAAGCCAAATAAACGTCGTAACTTAATGCGTGGCTTGATCAGAAGTGCGAACCGGAGCAGCAAAGGGCGAATAACCCAACAAAAAGATTTAACGGGCAAAACGTGGAAAGGCAGAGCAAACGGTAAAAAGAAAAAAATGCTCACCAAGCTAAAGAGTCGAATGAAAGTGCGGTATGGGCCAAATAACGCCAGTGTTTATTTTAAAGATACCCGCACAGGCAAAATAGCCAGGGCGCAACAAGAAGGGATAAGCATTACTGCACAGGCGCCAAAAAATAACGGTGAGCAACGCAAGGAAGGGTTAGCAACACGCAATCAAGCCAGAGCATTAATTGCAGCCGGTTACAAAATACCACGCGGCAAAGGCAAGGGCGCCAAACGCGCAAGCATTAAATGGATAACTGAACACTTAAGTAAAAACCAAGCAGGATTTTTACTTAGAGATTTAAAGGGCGGCTCAAGTAAGAGCAAATGGCAAATTGATTTGCCTGCCCGCTCTTTCTTAGGACAAACCGCCTCTGAACAAAAAGAGCAACAGAGTTTTATTTTAAACAAAGCTATGCAAGTGGCGTAGCGCAAGCAAATAAGGAACGACCATGGCACAAGGTAAAGTATCCGTTGCAGCCATTCAAACAGGCAGTGGCGCTACCAAAGAAGTAGAACGCAGTGTGTTGTTTATTGGCCAAGCAGCCAAAAACAACGGCAGCATTCTAGCCATTAATGCACAAAGTGATTTTGATGATTTGTTTGGTGATGCAGACTCGCCATTAAAAACCCAAGTTAAGGCATGGCAGCGCAATGGCGATGATCTTGTTACTGGCTACGCGATTGCACATTCAGTTAGCGATAATGTCTTGACGCTGATTGATAAAGCAATGGATCAAGGTGTAAGCCCTGAAATCATTGTGGTTTGTACGCCAGTGACAGGTAAAGCCGAAGTAGAAAGTTACCAGGCAAAAGCACAAGAAGTACTATCGCGTTTTGCGCGTCGCGTGCGCTTTTTAGTAGCCGCGCCAGGCTTAGCTGAAGGCCAAAATTGGGCTGATTTAGTGCCAGCATTGCAACCTTTGGTTGAAGGTGTGGTGGCTGATCGTGTGGCGGTTATTCCGCTTTTATTCGGTGACGAACTAGGCGCCGTTACGGGTCGATTATGCAAAAGCTCAGTTACGATTGCTGACAGCCCAATGCGTGTTTTAACTGGGGCAATGTCATTAATGCCATTGCCTGTGGATGCGACAGATAACCCACTGACAAATGCAACCACGGCGGCACTGGATGCCTTACGTTTAAGTTGTACGCAGTTTTATCCCGACTTCGATGGGGTTTATTTCGGTGACGTCAATATGTTGGACGCTGAAGGCGGCGACTTTCAGCGAATTGAAACAGGCCGAATTGTTGATAAAGCAGCGCGTGATGTTCGCATTATTGCCATTCAACAGATCAAAAACCGCCGTTTAAACAACAGTGCCAGTGGCATTGAATTTGGCAAACGTGTCATGGGTAAACCACTGCGTGATATGAGCAAGTCTATCAACATTGGCGCCGATAAGTTCCCTGGTCTGATTGATGCGCCAACAGATGACAGCATAAACCTCACTTTTATGGATGCACGAACGTTACAAGTTGTGCTGAAAGTTAAACCGATTGATTCCCCTAGCACAATTATTGTTGGGATCATGCTAGACGACGCAGAGTAAGGAAAGCGCCATGACTCAAAAAGTATTAGGCGGTAAGGACTTCGATATCTTCATTGGTTCTTCAATGGTGCATGTTATCGAAGCCACCGTAAAAATCACCGATGGCCGTAAACCAAAATATGTACGCGGTGTACCAAAAGGATTTATTGATGGTCCAGTCGAAGCCGAAGTAACGCTAAAGCTTGATCATGAAAACTGGTTAATCGTGCAAGCGCAAGCTGAACAAGCGGGCAGTTGGAAAGGCATTGAACCGTTTGATGTGGCATTTAACGCTGAAGTGTCTGCGGGCAAGAAAAACATTGAAGCATTTGGTTGTTTGCCACAGCTTGAAGAAATCTTGAATCTGAAAGCTGAAGGTGGCGAAGAAGATACAACGTCTATCAAGTGCCCAGTAACGAGCCCTGATTTTGTAAAAATCAATGGTGTGCCTTACCTGACAGCTGAAGAAGTGAGAGATCTGTAATGTCTAAAGCCATTCGAAACCTAACTGTAACGACACTCATTAATACCATGCAAGCGTGTGGGCACACATTATTTGAAGGTGAATTAAACCTAAACATCATAGGTATTCGTCATGCAAATACACGGGCGAACACCTTTAACGATGCTATTTGTGTGTTGTATCAGGAAGGCGGCGAATGGCAGCTTAAGCAATTTAAAGCAACGACAGATGCAGGGCTTTATTGGCGCAAGCACCCTATGAACGTAGATGGTACAGCCGTGCTTATTGCAGGACAGCATAAAAGCTTATGGCGCCTTGGTTACCACCAAGGCAAGTACCGTGCGTTAGTGCAACATAAACCAGTTGTTGTTTTACGCGACAACAACCAAGACACCGAGTTAGACACGGACGTCACACCCCAAGCAGTGCTACAGCAAGGTTATTTTGGCATCAACTGCCATCGCGCAAACAGTAAAACCACATCAACCCAAGTTGATAAGTGGTCAGCTGGTTGTCAGGTGTTTGCAAGCCCTAATGACTTTGATGATTTTATTGCTTTGTGTGAGCAATCAGCAGCCAAGTACGGCCCTTATTTTACATACACGCTGCTAGAACAAGCAGACATTAAAGAGAGCAAAGAACATGGCGTTTGAAAAAAAGATCACAGTCGAAACACCTAAAGGTGAAATTACATTCAGTATTAATACAACTGACTATAACAAGTATCTAAATACAACTCAGCCTAACAATAAGGTTCAGCCGGCTACTAACTTTTTATTGAATACGGTTGAAGAACAGGATGCAAAAAAATTAAAAGAATTAGTGCAAGAGCCGGGTGCTGCATTATTTCTAGTTGGCGCTGTGGTTGAAGAATACCAGCCAGAGTTTAATTTCACCGTAAAAAAATCGAAAGCCGAGCCAAGCAAATAGGTAAAAACAGGTTAGATCAGTTATTGGCATACCATGCTAAATATTTTGGTGGTATGCCAGTGACGGATGAAAGCTTGGCGCAGGCGCTATACCTACAAACAAGTGAACAAGAAAACTTTGCAACAGCCGTAAACAACGGAATTTGCATAGCACTAAGCGGCGATTAATTAATGGCAACACTCAGCAAGTTAGACAAGCTTACTTATTCAATTGGCATCATTGACAAAGTTACTGGGCCCGTTAATAAAGTGATGGCTAAAATCAATCAGCTGAGTCAGCAAGCTGCTGCTGCACAAGATCAGATGATGCGAGGTGCCGCTACCGCTGTTGCGGGCGGTTTTGCACTTGCGCGTTCCCTTACCCCCGCAATAGATCATGTCGCGGCCATTGGTGAAGTTCAGTCACTGGGTGTCGCGGATGAGGCCCTACAAAAATTAACAAAAACATCTTACGAATTTGGCTTTCAATTTGGCGGTAACTCCGCTGAGTTTGTACGTAGCGCTTACGATATTCAATCAGCGATTGCTGGTTTAAGTGGTGATGAACTATCAGAGTTCACTAAAACTTCAAATATACTTGCTGTTGCAACTAAGGCTGATGCAGCGACGATTACCTCATATATGGGCACAATGTACGGCATATTTGAGAAAACAGCTAACAAAATGGGCAAGGCTGATTGGGTAAACCAAATAGCAGGCCAAACCGCTACCGCAGTGCAGCTTTATAAAACCACTGGTGCTGAGATGCAGGCGGCGTTTTCAAATCTTGGTGCTACAGCAACTAATATCGGATTAAGCTCGGCTCAACAGTTTGCTTTGGTTGGCGAACTTCAATTAGTTGCAAAATCAGGATCAGTGGCAGGAACTCAGGCTGCTTCGTTATTGCAAGGTATAGGTAAAGCTGAACAGGCACTGGGTATTCAATTAACTGCTGATAATGGCGATATGCTGGCTATTGATGTAGTACTTGGGCGAATTAATGAGCGGTTGTCATCACTTGGTTCGGTGGCACGTGGCGATGTATTAACACAAATATTCGGGAAACAAGGTGCAAAAGCTGTTGATGTACTAAGTACTAAAGTAGATAAACTAAAAGAAGGTATTAACGTTTTTGAAAATGTTCAGGACAGTTCAAAAGCACAAGAAATGGCAAACATCATTGCTAGTCCATGGGATCGGCTAGGTGGTTCGTTTAATGCGGCTGCAACTGCAATGGGGAATCGCTTATTGCCAGTCGTCGAACCCTTTGTTGAAATGCTTGCCGCAGGCTTTGCAGGTATCGTTGCACTAACCGAGCAATTCCCTGTGTTATCCAGCGCCCTTGCAACCGCGGTGGTTGTGGTAGTTGGCTTGGTAACAGCATTTGGTTTAGCGAATTTTGCTATGGGCTTGTTTAAATACTCAGGCTTAACATTAACACCAATTATCAGTGGCCTTAAATATGCTACTGGGCTTTATTCAACCGCTAATAAAGCGTTAGCTTCATCATTAGCTTTATCGACAGGGGCGACAAATAAAGCGCGAACAGTCAGCGCATTAACCGCAGCGCAAACAATGGCGCAAACCAAGGCTACACAAACAGCATCGATTGTTACAACGCTTTACGCAGGCGCAACTAATAAAGCACGTATTGCCTACGAGTTATTTAATAACCGCCTACTTATGCCAAGCGGTTTGATTTTGTCACGTATTAAAGCCCTCGGCTTTATTGGCACTATGAAAGCCATACCAACAGTGTTAGCAGCAGGCCTTGCCAGTATGGGTAAGTTTGCAATGGGGCTATTTAACGTCACCCGTATTATGGGGTTTTTAAACGCCGTTATGCTTGCCAATCCAATCGGTGTGATCATTGGTTTGGTCGCATTACTTGCCGCCATAGTTTATAAATATTGGCAGCCTATTAAAGCCTTTATGTCTGGTTTTTGGGATGGGTTTGTACACAGTTTAGCCCCAGTAATTGATGTGTTTAGCGGACTAGGTAAAGCACTCGAGCCAATAATATCTGCTATAAAAAGTGCCTTTATGTGGTTTGCTTCGTTATTTTCACCTGTTGATAAATCAGGAAAGGCACTTGAAGAAATAACTTCAACAGGTCAAGCATTTGGTCTTATCTTTGGCGCCGCACTTGATATTTTACTTTTACCACTTAA
This sequence comes from Pseudoalteromonas sp. Ps84H-4, assembly GCF_024124645.1. Lineage (NCBI taxonomy): Bacteria > Pseudomonadati > Pseudomonadota > Gammaproteobacteria > Alteromonadales > Pseudoalteromonadaceae > Pseudoalteromonas > Pseudoalteromonas sp. Ps84H-4. The sequence continues at coordinate 62,447 of NZ_JAMXSK010000019.1, forward strand.
AGCAGTTGTTTGGGGGATCACTAAAGTTATTAGCGCAGTAACATGGTTAGCTGAATCTATTAGCAACATGTGGGATGCTGTTAAATCACCGCTAGGTAGCTTTTTCGACTTTATCACAACTGTGTTTAGCTGGTCGCCAATGGGGCTCATGATGCAGGGCTATGGTAAGGCCTTCGATTGGTTGAGTGAGAAAGTAGGTGGTTTGAAAGGTGTTGTTGATTCAATAAAAGATTTTTTTAATTTTGGCGATGATGAAACAACAGTAAAAGCAACGAAAGTCATTGAGAACACACAAGCACCACAACCTAATAACTTTGTCATGCAAAATGCCGATCAAGCATTTAGCCGTGACTACGGTCAAACAGTAATTAGCAAAGCAGCAATGCAGCCGGCTAACTCAGTTATAACAACTAACACATTGAATAGCGCGGTTAGAAATAACGTGAGCAATGTAGCAACACAAGCGGCGAACTCAGCTACATCAAATACAGCAGTGAACAGCGTCATTGAAAAAAGCGTGAGCAATACAGCAACACAAGTGGCTAACTCTGTGACAGCAAAAACAGCAGTGAACAGCGCAGTTGAAAACAGTGCGAGTAATGTAGCGACACAAGCGGTTAATTCAGTTTCAGCAAATACAGCAGTGAATAGCGCTATTGAAAACAGCGCAAGCAATACAGCGATTCAAACGGCGAACTCAGTGACAGCAAACACAGCAGTGAATAGCGTAATTGAAAACAGCGTGAGCAACGTAGCAACACAGGCGGCTAATTCAATCACAGCAATGAGTAACTATGCTGCAGCAAACGACGCAATTAACACACCGGTATCGAGCACAGCTACAAATAACTATGTTGGCCAAAGCACTCAATTAACACAGTTAGCCACACAATCGGCGCTACAGAGTACTGTTGTAAACCCAACTAATAATTTTACTAACGCGGCAAATTCACCTGTATTTGATAGCTCAAGTGTGCAACTTGCAAGCTTAAACCAAGCTCAATCAACATTGCAGACGTTACCCACTACTAAAACGGATCAGGTGATTACTAACGCTGTAAACACCAGTGCATACAAAGTTGACCAATTAAGTAATGAGCAGGAACAGCAAAGTAATAGTTATAAAGCCAAAGTGCAAAAGTCATCTTTTTTGCAAAACCTAACACGCAATACAAGTTACACAGATAGCCGCAGCGATAGCGACAATCGTAAGAGTGTGCATATTGATAGCTTAACAATTAAGTCAGATGACCCCGCACAGAGTTTTGAGCAACTTATGGAGCTGGCGGGGTGATGGTTAAAGTAAATATCGATTTAAACATTTTAGATAACGACATTGCGCTAGATAGCTTTGCCGTTCCTAGCCAGCTAACTAGCACTGATGTGATAGCGCAAGACATAAAACATCGCATTATCGAAAGTGGCAAATTAACAGAGCTAATTGGTCTTAGAAATAAAAATATCGTATCAAAAATTTTGACAGAAATTGAACTAATTGTTGAACAAGATCAGCGCCTAGAGTCAGGCACAATCAAAGTAGTTAAAACCATTACAGGTGAAATAAGTGTGACAGCTAAAACGATTGAAGGGGCAGTTTGATGGATTACAGCGCGTTATTTAAGCAAGAACTTCAAGCCGCAGGGATACCCGTTACAGAAGAAGAACTAGAGGCTGTGTGGCAAAAACATGTTGATCAGGGCCAGTTTTCGGTTAGTAACACAAGCACATTTAGTCCGTTCTTTCGTTTGCAAAAATCAATCATGGTTGAACCCGCAAAAGATCTAATCAATGGCTTAATAACTGAAGTGATGCCGAACTCGTTTGTCATGCTTGCAAAAAATAAATGGTTAGAGCAACACGGCCAAGCACGAAAAACAACAAAGCTACCAGCAGTAGCAGCGCAAGGCCTAGTGACTATCAGCCGAACTGAATCAGATACATCATTAACAGTACCAGCAGGCACCATAATTGAAAGCTTACCAATTAACGGCCAAGTATATCGAGTTAAAACATTGTTCGATCAAGTATTTGCAATAGGTGAACTTAACCATAACGTGATGGTAGAAGCTGAGATGGCAGGGCAAAACTATAATTTAGCAGCCGGCTATTATGTTCGCGTTCTTAGTGACATCGAAGGATTAAGCGCAACGAACAGTGCTGATTGGTTAACGATTGCAGGGCAAGATATCGAATCAGATGATAATTATCGTCTGCGTATTCGTGATGCATTTGGCTCGTTGGGTGATTATCACGTAGATGCTGTTTATCGTTCAATTATTGCGAGCTTTGCTGGTATCAAGTCTGACAACATCGTATTTGATAAAACGGCACCGCGTGGTCCAGGTAGTGCAAATGCCTATGTTTATTTAGATGTGGGCCAAATTAGCCAAGCCGTACTTGATCAAATAAATAACCACATTGCAGCGGGTAATCATGGCAGCGGCGATGACATGCAAGTATTTGCAATAAGTACACAACAAGTCGATGTTACAGCGAGCTATCAGCAACACCCAAATACACAAGACAGACGTGCAGAAATAGAGCAATTTATTCGTGCGGCATTTAGAGAGAATGCTGCTTTTGCCAATGTCACTCGATGTAAGCCTAATGAGCTATTTAGTTTTAGCAAATTGGCTAGTGAGTTACATAGTCAATTCGCTGAGCTAAAAACCATTCGCTTTGAAACGAGTGATATACCTTGTGAGTTATGGTTACCAACGTTAAATAGTGTGGTGCTTAATCATGTCTGATTTAACACCGCAGTTACCAACTTGGATGGATGGCCAAAATGTCACAGCGTTAGCGAAGGTGGCACAGGGCTATTGGCAGGAAATTGAAAGCTACTTGTTTTGGTGGCTTGAGCAACAACACAGTGAAGATGCGCAGGCTGCAATACTCGACTTACTTGCATGGGAACGCGACATTAAGCGTTTACCAGGTGAAGAACTATCACTGTATGGATTGCGCGTAAAACACGCGTTTGAAAACGCCAAAGACGCTGGCTACAACGTGGGCATGGAGCAAATATTTAAACGTTTGGGATTTGGTCATATCACGATATCTGAACGCCTTCCTGATTTTGATTGGGATATGGTCGAAATCGCCATGTTAGAGAGTGAGTTCAGCGGCAAAGAACAGTTAGTGAATGAGCTAATCAAGCAATACGGACGAACTTGCCGACGTTATTTTTTAAGTGCCATGGCAGCTGTTAATACGACACATGCAACAGCATTAGTTGAGTTTGAAAAAGAGGTGACAGGGTGAGTCAATTAAAAATTACCAATGCCGGAATTGATTACCGCAATGCGGTGTTTGCAGGAGAAGAAGTGCAAAATATTACGCATTTTATTTTTGCAAACATGCCTGACCAAGATGCCAGTGGACCGATAGATCCTAATACTACTATTCCAACTGATGTTTTACATTCTCAGCCCATCAAAGCAGTTTCAAAAGTGGATGGTAATGCGGTAGTGATCAGTGCAGTTCTGGGCTACGACGTGGGTGACTTTGAATACAACTGGTATGGTGTCGTTGCAACTAAACAAAATGGTGATCAGGTCTTAATTGCCGTTGTTACAACGGAGCTACAAACCAAAACCAAAACTTTGGGTGCTGTTACAGGTAATTATTCAGTTAAAAGTATCGTGTGGCGAAGCCAAAATATAGCCGATGACTTAAACATCACGCTAGCTGTTTTACCATGGCAAGTTCAAGACGAAGAATTAGTAAGTAAAGCTGTATTTGATACCCATAAACATGATGAATATCTTAAAAAGAATGATGCAGGTAATTATGCTCATAAACTTAAAGAGAATACATTCAATAATACTCAAAGAATAGACACGATTGGAACAGCTTTAATTGTTGGAGGTTCAGGAAAACAAAGTGGTGATGATGTTTCTATATATATGGGGAACGAGGCTGATGCTTATGGTTATTACTTTACTTATGTTGGAAGTGGAAATGGGAATGATAATGCCTTAGAAATCACAACAACAAACCTTGGTTCTCCAAAAAAAGCGTTAAGAATATTACAAGACGGTTTGTTTGATATTTCGCAGCTAGGCGCAACCGTGGCTGGTCATATTATTTGGCATAAAGGTAATATGGGTACTGGTTCATTACTTGATGCTGATAAGGTAGATGGTCTGCACGCAAGTCAATTATTGCGAAGCGATATTAGTAGTACATCTACTGGGCGTTTAAAAATAACCAATAATGTTTCATTTGATGAGCTTGCTAATTTAGCGCCAGCGAACACAGGCCAATTCAAGCTACAGTCAGGAAATAATGGCTTATCATTAGGCTTGGATAGTGAAACAAACTCACGGTTTGCATGGGTTCAAGTTGGCCATCATACAAATAATTATCCCAGCAAAAATATTCAAGGAACATTTGCAATAAACCCTCTTGGTGGTCACGTGACTATAAATGGCTATAGTGCATGGCATGCTGGCAATATGGGGGCTGGCTCAGGTTTGGATGCTGATAAGTTAGATGGTAAAGACTCTACTTATTTCGCAAAAGCAGAGGATTTAAAAACACCTGTCCCTGCTAATGCACTATTTACAGATACGAACACTTGGCGAGAGGTTCTCGATTCACTTACAAGCACAGCTAAAGATAAATCATTGAGTGCTAATCAAGGTCGTATTTTAAAGCAATTAATAGATCAGATAAATGTGATGCTGACATCTGACGATACAACGCTCGATCAAATCCAAGAAATAGTTAATTACATTAAGCAAAATAAAGAAACATTAGATACTTTAAGTACTAGTAACATTGCAGGTCTTAAAGAGGCTTTAGATTCAAAGTTCGACAAGTCTGCAGTGGCATACTATGCACATAAAAACAAAATAAATACATTTAGTACTACTCAACAGATTGATACAACCGGCACAGCCCTAATTATCGGAGGCTCAAATAAACAAGGCAATGAGGATGTTGCTGTTTACTTTGGAAATGATATGGATGTTTATGGTTACTATTTAACTTATGTTGGTAGTGGCAACAGCAACGAAAACGCTTTTGAAATTTCATCAACAAACAACGGTGACCCCAAAAAAGCGTTGAGAATATTACAGGATGGAACGTTTCATATTTCTCGGCCTGGTGCAACAGTCGCAGGAAATATTATCTGGCACAAAGGTAACGTAGGTGCTGGTTCAGGGCTTGATGCGGATAAACTTGATGGAAGAGAAGCAACCTACTTCGCAACAGCTGAAGATTTAAAAAGTTTAAATGAATCACGGAAATTCAGTCGCTCAACTACGATTGAGAACTTTCGTAGACATTCATTCGGTGAAGGTAATTATTTAGCTCCATCGGTACGTACAGATGGTACAGCTTTGCAAGATCAAGACTGGTTTTCAGTCCGCGCAACAAACGGAGAGCCTAGCATTGTTATTGTGAATGATTCGCCAACTCGTTTTAAACGGCTACTAGATGGTGCAATAGATACGCAAGTAACAATCGTAGCGGATGATAAAAATGAGCGCGTTTTCATTTACAACAAAACTGATAACATGTGGGAGTTTTAAAAAGTGGAAAGTATTGTTACACAAAGTAGTGACGGCTTTAAAAATGGTGAATTTTTATATGCTCAGACGAAAACTCTGCCTTGGCCAAAATTTAACGTTTATGGTTCTGCTTACGATTTGCATAGCTCAGATTTACTTTCAACATTAATTGGGGGGAGTACATTAGCAAATGCATTGCCAAATGCGTTTGAAGCGGGCGGTTTCTTTTCATCTTCAGGAACTGGTCAAAATAAGTACATAAATAAGTACGACAGTACAGGTTCGATTGAATGGACATATCCATTTGCTAGCCTTTGGTCTATGGCAGAAAAGGTGTTTTTTCTGCATTTTTATGATGACGGAGTAACTAAGTGGGCAATTGGCTACGCCCAAAACTCAAGCAGTCATAGCAGATTATTTAAAATTAGCTTAGATGGTCAGCAAGCAACTATCTCGGATAAAATTTACACAAACAACCATTATTTTAAATCAATGGTGACATTAGAAGATGGTACGCTCTATTACACAATGACTTATTCAGAGAGTTATTTGTATCATTATACATACAGAACTGATTTAGAGACTCTTTCTGAAGGAGGGCAAGTGCCGGGGCTCGGGTATTTTACTGGTTATAATACCCAAAATTATAGCAGCATTATCGCTACAACATGTTTTTTTAAAGGTTCAGTTCAACTTGTGAAATCTGAAGGAACGGGCGGAAATACCGATGCAGTTGTTGTAAATATTGCAGTAAATGCGGATTTAACGTTCAATGAATCACAAGCCAACAAAGTACTTATTAAAACATGGCACCCGGTTGCGCTAGGATCGTTCTTTGGCCAGTTGTACCAGCTATCTAAAAATACTTTTTATGCACAGCCTTTACCTCGGCATGGCGCATCTACTTATCCTCAAACAAGCTTTAATGCTAAATTTTACACTCGTAAAGAGCTAGAAACGTGGTTGTCGAATTGCATTTATGCAACCACAGGGCTTTGTATTGCACCGAACTAAGGAATGGTATGTATATTTTATTAGCTATTAATCCAGGTTTAATTGCACCTCAATTACCTGATGACATTGCGAAGTTTAAAAAACAACAGGTCGTTAGTATAGAGAATGAGTCTTACTTATTTGCTGACTACATTGGCACGAAGCGGATTGAGTCTGATCTAATTGTTAATGATTACATAACGTCTCTAGATACTAGTCCTGCAGGCCCAAGTGTGATTGAGTTAACAAATATCACTGTAACAGGTGAACATGTCTCGTTGGGAAATGGTGGGATTTGGTGGATACCACAAAACGAACGATTTGAATTAACAGCAAACGTCGCATTACCTGATAGCGACATGATGATCATCATTGAGCGTGTAGCCAATGGTACACATGTCATTGATGATATACGTGTTAAAGCACAGATCATTGACGGAATAGTGACGATAAATGGTGTGTTTTCGCAATCAGGTAATTATCAAATTACAGCAGAACGATTAAATGCAGGGTTGGAAATAATCGAAGCACCTTTTCGGTTAGCGTTCGATAAAGTGGAGTTTGATGCATATGTATAGTGTGAAGCTCCACTTTATTAAACAGGGTAAAGCTAAGCTACTGGAGCCATTACACACCCTATTTGGTGATGTGCACAGAGGGTTTGAAACAGATGGGTTTTCGATGCCTTGGTACGTTCGTTGGTTTCACAACCCATTTGGTCAAGGCTTAGAGGCTGCAATCTGGCATGACTTTGCTTTGAAAACGGGCAGGCAGCATCCACACGCAGAGTTTCTGCAACTCTTATTGTTCTATGGTGTTCCGCGTTGGAAAGTCTATCCTATGTGGTTTTTTGTTTCAGTGTACAGTCAATGTAAGCGTTTGTTTAAGGGGGCGTGATGCAGATCCCTTTATCATTTAAAACGCCAAGCAGAGAAGCGTTAAATGCTGCCTGTCTAAATGTGTATACCATTGGCTTAAATTGCTACCAAACGCCAAGTTTAATCACCGCCGCCGCAGGTAGTCAGTCGTTAGCTTCAGCAGTGAAAGACATGACAAGACAAACACGACCAAACACTTTTAATGCTGTTATTTTAAGTTGTAGTTCGGCACATATTGATGACTTTATAAATCAGTTAACAGCGTTTAATGAGTTGTGCCCACTCCCCATTTTTTTGCATGCGGAACAACATGCAAAAAGCTTAGTAACACTCGATACCGATAAGATGAAACTGCCAACTACAGAGCAATCTATCGAGTGGCAAGGTTTGCGTGATTGCTGCGGTATTACCGCACTATCACATGCATTCGTAGATCAAAGCTTGAAGCTGGTGAGTGATGAAGGTGTGCAACTGATTAGCGATATAGATACCGCATTAAACGATGCGGCGCAGTTAAAGTCTGCAAGAAATTCACGGTTAAGTTTATCTAGGTTCAAAGCTGGCCCCCATATATCAATCACACACAGTAATGCACAAAGTGCACGGGCGTTGGGACAGCAAATTGAACTGTTAGGTAACAATGACAAGCATTGGGCATATTGTGCATTTGTTGGTAGTACTAAACAAATTACACCAATAAAAGAGCTATTTTCATGATCACATTAAATGGCTGGCAAGTCCCAGGTTACGAAATACGTATAAATTGCGGCATTAAACTGCCAAGTGATGACCTAAGCGGGTTTGGTTCGTTTGCGCTATCAGGTGATAAAGGTGTTAAGCCAGGTGTGATCACCGTCAATACTAAAATCCCCTTCGTCGATGCGAGTGAGCTTGCAGAGTTGATAGGCCAAGCTAAGTCAATAGATGAAAATGGGGCGCGAACTGTATTTACAATTAACAGTGATATCACACAGGCTTATAAAATCCGTAAAGCTAAGTTCAATGGGGAAGTAAAAGCAACCGAGCTTGAGGAAGTAAAAGCCTGGCAAGTGACATTTAAATTGCTTGAAGTGCTATCAACCGCAGAGCGTAGCCAGCAACAAATAGATGGTAAAGCAAAAGAGAACAGCCAAACACAGGCTGTTGACGGGCACACCACAGTACAAACCGCATTTGAGAAAAGTGAAGGGCCATGAGTCATAGGCTAATTAGAGTGCTTACAATTGGTGGCCTTCAAGTTACGAACATTGTGAGTGACAGCATTCAACTGGACTTATTCAGTACAGGCCGAGCAAGTTTTGCTGTGGTAACAGAGCAAGAGCCACAGGGCTTAGTTGAGCTGCATATTGGTTATGAAAAAGACGCTATGCAGCCTTACTTTTTAGGCGTCATAGAAGCCAAACACCAAAGTAATGGGCGGTGGTTTTTGACATGTCGTGAATTAATCGGTGCGTTATCGTTTGCGCACCATTTTGCTATTCGTCACGCAACGTTTGCAAATGTATGTGACGAGCTGAGCAAGGTAGGGATTGAGTTTATTTACCCAGATGCAGACTACACTAACACCCCCGTGCCTGCGTTCTACCACCAAGGATCTGGCATTGAAGCAATGCGCCAATGTGAGCAGGTCTTTAGCATTCCTAACTTTATATTTCAACAACGCCCAGACGGCAAAGTATATGCTGGCAGTTGGCACGACTCACGCTGGGCTGAAACCGAAATTAACGAATTTGAAGAACACCCGATAAACGTAACAGCATCAAACACGGGCGCATTGATGGCCGTGCCAAAGTTGCGCCCGGGCATAAAGTTGAATGGTCGGTTTATTACAGAAGTGACATTAACAGCAGATAAGCAGGTGATCAGATGGTCAAAAACGCTATAAAGCGCTTAGTACTTCGATACTTCCCTGAACTTGGGCAGCGCAAGCATTTACCACAGCTTGCACGTATTGAACGTGTTTATGATTTACCTAGTGTCGCAATGATAAGCAGCGCGTTTAAACCACTCAAAGCTGCTGATGTACAGTTATTAAACCCAAGAACAGGTGAGCCATTAGCTGTGCCCGTATTTGAACAAGTTACACTTGGTACAGGCCAAGCACCGGATCATGGGTTATTAAACGAACCTGCACCTGGTATGCATTGTTTAATACAATATATCGATGGTTTAAATAGCTATCCAGTGGTAACCAGCTTATTGCCTTGGCAATCCTTAGTGCCAGAACACAAACGCACAGACGTTACGCTACAGCAAAACAGTCGCAGTAAGTTACAGGGCCGTGATGGTCATTGGCATTTATCGACAGATGGTGACATAACGCAAACAAGCGATAGCAGTAAAATAGAATCGCGCAACCGCGACGAGAAATATCATCAACGAACCTGCACTATAGACACCCACGACATTACAAAGGTAGATGGAAACCAAATTAATGAAGTGATGGGCGCACTAAAAACGGTGGTAGGTGAAAAGGCCTTAATTGTTGCACTTGAGGGCTTATTACTTGGCAGTAAGAAACAGGTGGATATTGAAGCCACTGAAAGCATGAACTTAAAAACATTAAAGAACCTACACGCAAAGGCAAGTGAACTTGCCAAGGTCGAAGGTAAAACAGTGTGGCTAGGGGATAGCTCAGTTAATGTGGCTCAAGTGCTACTTGATTTAATAGGCTTAGTAAAAGACATAAACCAAAGCCTAGAAAACCACGGGCATACTAGCGCAGGTGCAGGGCCGCCAATAACAAAAGTTGAATTCACTAGTCATAAAACTAAAGCAAGCACCTTAAAAGGTAAGTTAGAGCCAATAGTTGAGTTGTAAAACTATTTTCACGTTATTGATTTATTCTTTTGAAAAAAGAGCTAAAAGGAGACAATCTATATTGCTATTATCTCTATGCTGTACATTAGAGTTTTATAGTGAGAATATAATTAATAGTAAAAAATATGAAAATAAGGAAGTTAAATGACGAAAAAAGTACTAATCTCCTTTTTAATTATACCGACTATTTGCGCTGCATTACCCAAACAACAAGATACTAAATTAATTGATTTTTCGATGGCTAATTTAGCCTGTGCTGCTGTACAACGAGTAAACCCAAAAGTAGTAAGCCTCAAGTACAAAGGATATTATAAAGATTCTGTACTTCAATACCAACGCTATCACAAGGTAACAGAGCTGGTAGCAGAGAAACATCAAAGCGGAACTTTAAACATACTTACTTCAAAGAATGTAATTAAAGCACAATCTTTAAACACAGTAAGTGGAGCTCAAAAATACTTAGAAAAATTTTTGATAAAAGTAGATGCTGAGCGATGTAGTGATTTAAATAAAGTAATAAAAAATCAACTTTAAATGAGTTAATTTGTTGATTCATTTTGCTAGGAAAGATCTATGAAAAGTTTATTGGGAGTTAGTAATCTCATACCGAATAGAAAATATTGGTGTTCTTATAGTATTCACAGTGAGTTAAACTTAATGCTCTATCAAGGTAATGGCTTATTCCAATACAAAGCTTTAACTCTAGTTATAGATGATATTAAGGTGATGTTTAAAGGCAACAAACCTACGATACCTTCGAGTGAGTTGGTTAAAGGTAAGCTCTATTGGTGTCATTACAGTTCAGATAATGTTTTAGAGCTTATGCGTTATCAAGGACAAGGTTTAGTGTATTTAGTAGGTAAAGATCATGATACACTTTTAAGTAAGGTTAAGGTCGCATTTGAAAGTTTATAACCTTATAAGTATAAAAAATTAAGTAAACTTGTCGTGCAGATTATGCGGAAATAGTTGTGTATAAACTTGCCACAAAATATTTAAATTACGGTGGCCTGTAACCTGGGCTACTTCTTCGATTGAATAGCCTTTTTCAAATAATCGGCTAGCACCTTCACGGCGCAGGTCATGATAGCGTAAATCCTCAATACCCAAAGCATTCCGTACACGTTGAAAACCAGCTGAAACTGACTTAGGGTTGTAAGGAAAGATTAATTCATCACTTGTAGGTTGCTTAAGAACTATATCAAAAGAGCCTGCAAGTAACGGCACAACCATGTGATTGCCTTCTTTTTTACGTGGGTCTTTTCTGTCACGAACTAAAATAGTTTTATGTTCTTCGTTTAGATCATCCCAGCGCAACTTACACACTTCGCCAATACGCATACAAGTTAAAATACTAAAATCTAAAATATCTAAAAAAGGTATTCTTACTTTGCCGTTAGGCCTAAAATTCATGCGTTCTTGTAAACCTTTACGCAATTTATCTAATTCGTTTTCAGTAGGGCGCCTAGTTCGTTTTTGGCTTTTACCAACCAAGCCCATCTCAATTAATACCGGCACTGCATCTTCGAATATTTTATAGTTAGCATCGATGTTCCATACTGGCCCCGCTTTTTTCATAACACTGCGTAAATAGGCAATGTCATGATAAATGGTTGCTGGTCCAGCTCCTGCACTTCTGCGGTTTTTACAATGCTCGATTAAATCACTGGCTTTAAGTGCGTTAGATTCTACTTTTGCAATATCGCAATCAATCAGCATCTTTATCACAAACTGTTTTGTGCGGCCTGTAGTATTCCAAAGATCATGATTTTCGTAATACATCATTAAAAGGGTGCCTAGGGTAACTGCTTCTTTTGTTTCGGTCACCCTAGATTGCTCAATATCGTTAACTTGTTTCTTGCCCCAACTTTCAGCCAACACTCTTTTACTGAATGTTTTGCTTTCATTGTGTATAATCTTGCCCTTAGATTTCTCGCGAACTACGCATTTATAGCGGTATTCGCCTGAAGCAAGACGGCGTTTTTCGACAGTGTAAGAAGCCATTGAGTAACCCTAAGTTATTGATCAGTCCTACCCCGCTGGGGTGACTATAGGGTGACTGTATATCGAAACTCGCGGCAATTCAAGGCAATTCAAGGCAATTCGAGTTATATGAGTAACACACTAAATAAGGGCTCTAGCCCAGTAATGGCAGGTAATACAGAGTTTAGACGGTTTAGCGTGGCACCCATGTTAGATTGGACAGATCGTCACTGTCGAACTTTTCACCGTAAAATGACTAAGCATGCTGTGCTTTACACTGAGATGGTGACAACAGGGGCTATTTTATTTGGTAAAGGCGACTACCTTCATTTTAACCAGCATGAAGGGCCTGTGGCATTGCAGCTTGGTGGCTCAGATCCAGAAGCGTTGGCTAAGTGTGCAAAGTTAGCGGCAGAGCGTGGCTATGATGAGGTTAACCTTAATGTTGGTTGTCCTTCTGACCGTGTGCAAAATGGTCGTTTTGGTGCTTGTTTAATGGCAGAGCCGAAGCTGGTTGCTGACTGTGTTGCAGCAATGAAGGCCGAAGTGACTATTCCTGTTACAGTTAAAACGCGCATTGGTATTGATGAGCAAGACTCGTATGAGTTTTTATGTGCCTTAATCGAAGCAAGTCATGATGTTGGTTGTGATGACTTTATTATCCATGCCCGTAAAGCATGGTTAAATGGTTTAAGCCCAAAAGAAAATCGTGAGATCCCACCACTTGATTACCCGCGTGTTTATCAGTTGAAAAAAGATTATCCGCAACTTCACTTAAGTTTAAATGGTGGCGTGAAAACCATTGCTGATAGTGTGGCTCACCTTGAGTATGTTGATGGCATTATGATTGGTCGTGAAGCGTATAGTAATCCGTTTATTTTGTCTGAGGTTGATGAAAACATTTATGGTGATGAAGCCTTTACGCTTACTCGTCATCAGGTTGTGCGCTCTATGTATGACTATATCGAAGATGAAATGAGCAAAGGTGCTAACTTTTGGCATATTGCTCGCCACATGTTGGGGATTTTCCAAGGCCAACCTGGCGCGCGTGGTTTCAGACGTCACCTTTCAGAAAAGGGACATGGTAAAGCGGCTGATTTATCTGTTATGGATAAAGCCTTAAGTTTTGTCCCAGAAGCCTAATCATATCCCTCATTAAAAAAGCCACATTTTGTGGCTTTTTTTGATCCTAAAATTTGGTGAAAAAGTTAATTTTTTAGTCAAATTAGTTATTTTTCATTCAGTCACCAGTCAGTCTAATTCTTGATTTTTAAATCTCAACTTATTGTATTTAAATAGTTATTTTTGTTTTTGTGGTAGTTGGCACAAGAATTGGAATCTCCTTGATGTATTAACCCAATAATCAACAGGAGAGTCACATGGGTGTATTAAATCGCGTAAATGACATTATTCAGGCAAACCTTTCAGCTGCATTAGACAAAGCAGAAGATCCTGAAAAGCTACTGAACTTACTTGTGCAAGAAATGCAGGATGCATTGAGTGAGTGTCGTGCAACTGCAGCCACGTTTCTAACGCAAGAAAAGCAAATGAAGCGTGAAATTGCCGCTAAACAAGCAAAAGTAGCTGACTGGCAAGCGAAGGCAGAAAAAGCACTGAGTAAAGATCGTGACGATCTTGCCAAAGCGGCATTAGTTGAAAAACAGCGTTTAACTACAGAAATCGAAGCGCAACAAGCTGAAATGAATAAAGTGGCTGAGTCACTAGCAAAGCTCACTGAAGATTGTCAGCGTTTACAAAATAAGCTTGCAGATGCAAAAGCAAAGCAACTGACTTATATGCAAAAAGAGCGCGTTGTTACAGCACGTTTAAAAGTAAAAGAGCAGCTGCATAGCAGTAAAGTTGAAGATGCATTAGCGCGTTTTGACTACTTAGAACAACGCGTTGAAAATATTGAATCGCAGGTTGAAGCATATGAACTTACGCAAAGTGATGCGGCAAATTCAACAGCAGCACAAATTGCAGCGCTTGAGAAAAATGACGCGATTGATAAAGAACTTGCTGATTTAAAAGCAAGTATGAAGCAATCTGCTTAGGAGTTTAGTGATGAATACATATCATACATCAACACGTTGGTACCGAGATCTAAGTAACAAGAAGATCTCTGGTGTGTGTAGTGGCTTAGCTGCACGATTAGGCTTTCCGGTATGGTCTACACGTTTAGTCATGATCATACTACTTATTCAAATGCCGTTGTTAATAGGCTTGGGTTATTTAGTGGCTCATTGCACTTTACCAGTTAAAGGTTATTAGGAGTCTTTTATGAAAACGTTAGCTATCATCATCTTAGCAATGTTATTACTGTGCACAGATACAATTTCGTTTGTATCGTTTGATACATGGCAGTTGCCTTTGTCGATTGCAGATATGAGCTGGGCTGGGCTTGAAGTGCTTGGTGCTATCATCGCAGTAATTGCCGTTGTGGCTGGGGTTGCTTTATTTACTATTGGCTTAATTGGCGCAGGTGTTGTTGCTGTGATTGGCGTAGTGCTTGCGTTTTTATTTGGCTCAGTTGTAATTGCATGGCCGTTATTGTTAATCGCCGCGTTGTGTTGGCTGGTTGCCGATAACAAAAAATCAGTGGCTTAAGCTGTGAATAAACTGCCTTAATAGCCAAAGTATGCTAAATTTAGCGGGTAAGTAGATGTCTTAACAAGGATTAAAACATAATGAAGTTGTTACCCGCACTGTCTTTTTTTACTGCAAGTTTATTATTTAGTACGTTTACATCTGCCCATAGCGGTCATGAGCACAGCAAGGTTGCAGAAGTTACCGTGAGTGACGCCCAAGTTCGAGAATTCTTACCCGCTAGTAAAGCGACAGTTGCTTATCTTACTATTACCAATCCAAGCGATCACGCCACAGTGCTTACTAAAGCCGAACTGGATGGTTTAGGCCGCGTTGAAATTCATCAGCATACGCATGTTGATGGCATGATGAAAATGCAACAGGTTCTTTCACTGGAAATTAGCGCTCATAGTCAGGTGGAGTTTAAACCTGGCGGTTATCATTTAATGGTTTTTGAACCAGAGGATGAACTAAAAGCAGGGCAAGAGCGTAAACTCACGCTATATTTTAAAAACGGCAACCGAGTTTTTACTCAAGCTAAGGTTGTGTCTTTACAAGAAATGTCTGAACAGGCTGCAAATAAGAGTGAACAACACTCACACCACTAGGAGGTACCATGTCTGAGCATAAAGGAAAAATAGCCAGCGCATTACTTATCATTTTAATTATTTTCTATGCAATTGCGGTTTACTGGAGTAGTGAACCAGATCGCATGGATGTTGTAAACAAGGCAAAACAAGAAGCCCAACAACGGGGTGAAAAGTTTGTCACTGGTTACACAACCACGTCAACACTCATTAATGTTGCAAGTACATTGTTAAATAAACCGGGTGGCTATTTATCAAATGATATTATGCCACCAAGTGTGATGATGGATAATATGCCGGCATGGGAATACGGGGCGCTTGAGATGACTCGAGACCTGGTATTGTCGATGCGTAAAGACTTTAGTCGTTCGCAATCACAGTCGACCGAACATGAGGCTCTGAAAAAAGCACAGCCGCAATTTAATATAAGTTCAGTAGCATGGGCATGGCCAAGTGCTGAAGCTGAATATCAAAAAGGCATTGATTTACTGATTGTATATCGAACTCAAATTGCGGATCAAAATGATCGCGATAGCCAGTTTTATGCCCGTGCAGATAATCTACGTGGTTGGTTAAAAGAAGCTGAAAAACGCCTAGGCAGTTTAAGCCAACGCTTAAGTGCCAGTGTCGGCCAAGAACGCTTAAACACAGATCTAGCCGGTGATACCGCAGCCCATCAAGCAACCTATACGCCTTTACAGAATCAGGTAAAAACATCATGGTGGCAAATTGATGATGTGTTTTATGAGTCTCGTGGTGCAACATGGGCATTGCTGCATTTTTTACAGGCAGTTGAATATGATTTTGCCGATGTCTTAGAAAAGAAAAATGCGCGTGTTAGCCTGCAACAGATTATTCGTGAATTAGAGGCCACACAAGAAACCGTGTGGAGTCCAATGATATTAAATGGTAGTGGTTTTGGCTTTGTAGCCAATCATTCATTAGTAATGGCGAATTATATTTCTCGAGCCAATGCGGCTCTAATTGAACTTAGCGAACTTTTAGCGCAAGGATAAAATGATGAAAAAGTACTGTTTAGCGGCCGCCTTATCGATGGCCTGTTTAGCTCCGACAGCTCAAGCTGACACATTATTAGGTTTATATCTTGGTGTTGATGGCTGGCAATCTGATAACAGCGGTAGTTTTGCCCAAGACGGTAATCTACAAAGCTTCAAATTTGATGATGAGACGTTTACGAGCTACTACGCAGCACTAGAGCACCCAGTACCACTTGTACCAAATATTAAACTTAAGTACACAGAGCTTGAATTAAACGGTTCAACCATGCTTGATGAAAGCTTTAGCTTTGGCGATTCTAACTACGTGGTAGGTACAACCGTTGGTACGGTAAGTGATTTGTCACATGTTGATTATATTCTTTACTATGAGATTTTTGATAACGATTTAGTGTCTATCGATTTAGGTGTCAATGCTAAACAGTTTGATGGTGAGATTACGGTAACGGGTACATCGCAAAACGGTGGACCAAGCACTACTGAGCGTGTTGATTTTTCAGGCTTTGTACCATTAGTGTATGGCCGTGCTGAAGTTGGCTTACCATTAACTGGCTTGAGTGTTTTCTTTGAAGGTAGCTTACTGGCTATTGATGATAGTAAGGTTCAAGATTATCAAGCCGGTATTGCTTATGCGTTACTTGATAACCTTGCTATTGATATGGATATTAAAGCGGGCTATCGTTCAATGACGCTAGAGCTTGATGATATCGATGATATTTACACCGATATTGATGCTTCTGGGCCATTTGCAGGTATTCAAATTCACTTCTAAATAGATGGTGAATCTATTATTAGCTGGCAGGCTATTTTAAAGCATGCCAGCTAACGTCAAACTCATCTTCTAAGGATGTTGATAAAATATATTTATAAGCTTTATTTATCGGTGTACTAATGAGTTTTTTAAGCTCATCACCAGTTTGAGTAAACTTATAGTAACTAAGCACCAAATCATTACTTTTAGCTTTTAATACAAGGCGCTGATTCATAAAACTAAGGGCTAACTCTTGACCCGCTTTTAAAACTGCTGATTCAATTTCTTTTCGATACAACAAGTTAATATCCATTAAAGTCAAAATGTCAGGAAAACTAACCGGGGTTTTGCCCAAGTTAAATGACACTTTATTGCCTTTTCTTAATAAATCAAAAAGCGACGGCTTTTTGTAAAAGCCCAAGAGAATTAAGTGACTGTGGTCTTTTTCGTTAAATCCACACAGCGAGGTGCAGCGCTGTAATGCATCGGCTTCACGCTGAGTCATAAATTTAAGCGTTTGTAAGCTTTTGATTGAAAATGTACCTGGAGCAACAGTTTCACCTGCCAATATTTTTGCCCACAGTTTTTGCATTGCAGTATTTGCAGTATCTTCGCATAAGCTAATAAAGCGCTCTATCCAATCGAAATCGGGTCGTTGTTGGCCAGTTACATCGGGGCAAAACGCCATCGCCATTGCCATAATGGTTTCGATATTTTCTTGGCGCTTTATTAATTGGATTTGTTGGCGTGTATGGGCTCTGTCGAGTAATGTTGCTTCAGCTTTTACTTGATAGGGTAGCTGTTGTTGTCCTTGCGGCGAGTATTGTTCATCGTTTGTTTGATTGATTTTTACAGACGATGTTTTATGGATAGGGTATCCAAGCTGGTTTTCGATTATGTTAGCAAGATTAATTCTCGCTTGAGCCGCTTTGACTGTCATCGGTAGCAATTGCCTTTTCTGTTGTTGCTAACTGCGCATAGGTTTTTATATTGTTCAAAGCCAACTTAACCGAGTTATTAAGTATATATTGGCTTAATAAAGCGAGGTAGCCG
The DNA here is from genome assembly GCF_024124645.1 of Pseudoalteromonas sp. Ps84H-4. Lineage (NCBI taxonomy): Bacteria > Pseudomonadati > Pseudomonadota > Gammaproteobacteria > Alteromonadales > Pseudoalteromonadaceae > Pseudoalteromonas > Pseudoalteromonas sp. Ps84H-4. Next base: position 80,636 of record NZ_JAMXSK010000019.1, read on the forward strand.
CCAATAATGGGAGTGTTGACTTCACCTTGTAATGTGCATCTAACCTCAACGCCATCTGCTGCATTTGAAAAACGTATCTCGCCTTTTGCAATGTGCTCTTGGTTAAACAAAATATTAAACATCATTGCATTTTTATTTAGTTGGGTAATGGTCATCTCGCCTTTGCCAAAGCGACTTTGCCAAAACTGATGAGCGCCAACGCCTTGGCTTGGCTCTGCAATTATAAATTCAATACTTGGGTCAACTGCTTGCCAAGGTTGCCACTCAGGCCATTGGTTAAAATCACTAACCAAACCTGCGATTTCTTCGGCGCTTGCTGATATTCTTATCGACTTATCAACAGTGTATTGTTGAGAAAGCATTAAACCCACCACAAGCGCGATGAGTGTCATAACAAATAATGCTTTTAAACTCACAAAGAATAATTTAATAATCTCACCTCAGGCAATAGTTTTATATCTTTCATAACATTATACGTATCTTAGGCTATAATCTTTTTGATACGACTGTATATGTTATCACTAATGTACCACAGTCGAATAAGTGATAGAATTTTTATGCATCGTTGTAAAGTGGAGAGTCACCATCGATACAGTTTTACGGTGTTCACTTTAAGGAATTATTAATGACATCAGACAGTAATGACTTTTTATTTAACGACCAAGATGATGAGCAGCTTCTCGAAGAAACTGTATCTGATTTTTGGGATGTATTAATAGTCGATGATGATCCTGAAATACATTCTGTCACTAAGCTAGCTTTATCTGGGGTTGAGTTTTGGGATAAAGGCTTGCGATTCCATCATGCCTACTCTGGTGCAGAAGCGCTCGAATTACTTAAAAAAGACCATTCTATTTCCGTTATTTTACTTGATGTTGTGATGGAGTCAGATGATGCTGGCTTACAAGTTGTGAAGCAGGTCAGAGAATGCCTAAAAAATCATAATATTCGTATTATTCTTCGTACTGGTCAGCCAGGGTATGCCCCTGAAGAAAAAGTAATCCGCGAGTACGATATTAATGATTACAAAACTAAAACTGAGCTGACTCGTAGTAAATTGATTACTTCACTGGTAACAGCTATCCGTTCTTATGAACAAGTTTGCCAGCTCGAATTTCAAAGCCGCGCATTGAACAATATTCTACTCGCCTCGAAGGCTATTTTAGGCTTTACCGATATCAAAGCTTTTACCATGGCTGTATTAAAGCAGCTTTCGTTTATTTTAGATTGTGAGCCTCACGGCTTACTGTGTGGTTCGATTGAAGATGACGATCGGGTTTTTGTTTTGGGCGGTGGCGCTGAATACAACGATGTAATTGGTCAGCGAATTGAGCAGCTTGATAATGGTCGTATCATTTTACAAGTGAAAAACTGCTTAGCACAAGGTGAGCATCAACATACTGAGCTTGACAGTACCTATCTACTAAAAAGTAAAAATCGCCAAGCCGCGATTTACTTAGAAACTAATCAAACGCCAAGCCCGTCGCAGTTACAATTTGCCGAGATCTTTTTAACCAATGTAAGTGTTGGTCTTGATAATGTGCGCTTGTTTAACCGTTTATGTGATGCAGCGTATAAAGATATTTTAACAGGTCTTCCTAATCGTAATGATTTTATCAACAAAGTAGAGCGCTTTTATCAGCCCGGTAAAACAGACTATGTTTTTTTATTGATTGATGTTGCCCATTTCTCTGATATCAATAATGGTTTAGGGCAAGAAATTGGTAATTTGCTTTTAAATGCTATTGTTGAAAGGCTGCAACAAGAGTATCCAAAAGCCGAGCTTCTTTCTCGAATAGGTGCTGATGTGTTTGGTTTGATATTACCAAAACAGCGTTATGACCTTGAGCAGTTACGCGAACATCTTAGTTTACCTTTTACTGCTGGCGAACATATTTTACCTATCAATTTTAAGATTGGCTTGTGCCTTCAAGGTGACTTTCAGAAAGCGGGTATTGAAACACTAAAATTGGCATATATAGCTTTGAACCAAGCTAAAAAGAATTCCTCTGAAATGGTCGTCACGTATACTCCAGAAATGGAAGAGCAGATGGCATGGCGCTTAGGGATTATTAGGCAGCTTCGTCAAGACTTTGAACAACGTAAACTTGAAGTGTGGTTCCAGCCGCAACTAGATTTGAATACATTAGAGATCATTGGCTGTGAAGCATTGCTACGTTGGCCGTCAGGGAATGGCCAATATATTTCCCCGGCTATATTTGTTCCCTTGGCTGAAGACGCAGGTTTAATTGTTGAAATAGGGCAGTGGGTACTAGAACAAGCATGTTTACAACAAAAGCGTCTTGAACAGCTTGGCTTTAACATTAGTGTTGCTGTAAACGTTTCAGTGCCACAGTTTAAAGTGAAAGGTTATGCGCAGCAGGTTAAAGACACTCTAATAAAATATGAAGTTAAGCCACAGTTTATAGAGCTTGAAGTAACCGAAAGTGTGGTAATGGACGAGCTGAGCAATGTTATTACCACTCTTGAGGAGTTAAAAGCATTTGGCATTGAAATTGCGATTGATGACTTTGGTACAGGCTTCTCATCGTTGAGTTATTTGCAAAAACTGCCGTTAGATAGACTCAAAATCGACAGAGCATTTATAAAAGATCTACCAGGTAAGGGGTGTGAGGCTATCGCTGCGTTAATTATTTCTTTGGGTGCAAGATTAGGTCTAAAAACAATTGCAGAGGGAGTTGAAACACAAGCACAAGCTGATTATTTACTTGAGCTTGGTTGTGATGAAGTACAAGGATTTATGTACGCTAAGCCTATGCCTGAGAACGAGTTAATCACATATTTACAAGCCAAACATTAATTAGCTTAGCTCTTGATCCTAGTTACTTGCAGCGCCCTTCAATGTGAAGGGCGTTTTGTTTTCTATAATAATCTATAAGAGTGGGTTATAATTCGCCCCTTTTGTTAGCAGAGTACACTTTATGAGCGCATTAAAAGCCGAGCGAGGCCTGTTTTCTTACCCTAAGTATTGGGCTGAATGCTATGGCACGGCGCCATTTTTACCAACCACCCGTGCAGAAATGGATGCATTAGGCTGGGATAGTTGCGATGTGATTATCGTCAGTGGCGATGCCTATGTTGATCACCCAAGTTTTGGTATGGCTGTAATTGGCCGAATGCTTGAGTCTCAGGGGTTTCGCGTTGGTATTATTGCTCAGCCTGATTGGAACTCAAAAGATGCCTTTATGGCGTTAGGTAAGCCTAACTTATTTTTTGGTGTGACTGCGGGCAATATGGACTCGATGATCAACCGCTATACTGCTGAAAAGCGTATGCGCCATGATGATGCATACACGCCGGGTAACATAGGTGGTAAACGTCCTGATCGTGCTGTGGTTGTGTATAGCCAACGCTGTCGTGAAGCTTATAAAGATGTGCCGTTAATTATTGGTGGTATTGAGGCGAGTTTACGTCGTATTGCGCACTATGATTACTGGCAAGAAAAAGTACGCCGAAGTGTTTTGTTTGATGCCAAAGCAGACATTCTAATTTACGGTAATGCCGAGCGTCCGCTTGTTGAAGTTGCACACCGAATTGCTGGTGGTGAGTCGGTTGATACCATTCAAGATATTCGTGGTACCGCGGTTATTCGAAAAGAGCCTTTGCCGGGCTGGCGTGGCAGTGACTCTACGGCTATCGATAAAATCGGTAAGATTGATCCAATTCCAAACCCGTATGGTGCAGATGATGTCGGTTGTAGTAAATCTGAGTTTAAACAAGCGGGTATTGATTTAAGCGCAGAGGCTGCCAAGCCAATCACTATTCAGCCTGCGCGTCCTAAGCCATGGGAAAAGACCTACGTTAAGTTACCAGCGTATGAGCAAGTGAGTGTAAATAAACCGCTTTATGCCCATGCGTCGCGTATTTTGCACCAAGAAACAAACCCAGGTTGTGCACGTGCCTTGTTTCAACGCCATGGCGACCGTTCGATTTGGGTGAACCCGCCTGCATTTCCGCTTGAAACTGAAGAAATGGATGGCGTATTTGGTTTGCCATATCAGCGTATTCCACATCCAAGCTATGGCGATGAAAAAATTCCTGCCTATGAAATGATTAAAACCTCGGTGAACATTATGCGCGGGTGCTTTGGTGGTTGTTCTTTTTGTTCGATTACAGAACATGAAGGACGCATTATTCAAAGCCGTTCAGAGCAATCAATTATTGATGAAATTGAGCAAATTCGTGACAAAGTACCGGGCTTCACAGGGGTAATTTCTGACTTAGGTGGCCCAACAGCGAATATGTATAAATTGCGCTGTAAGAGCAAAAAGGCCGAGAGCACGTGCCGACGTTTATCATGTGTTTATCCTGATATCTGTAAGCATATGGACACCGATCACACCCCAACGATTGAGCTTTATAAAAAAGCCCGTGATGTGAAAGGCGTGAAGAAAATCTTGATTGCGTCAGGCGTACGCTATGACTTAGCAGTAGAAGATCCACGCTATGTAAAAGAGCTGGTTACTCATCACGTAGGCGGCTACTTAAAAATTGCCCCTGAGCATACTGAGGATGGCCCATTATCTAAGATGATGAAGCCGGGCATGGGTGCTTACGATAAATTTAAAGAGCTATTTGATAAATACTCAAAAGAAGCCGGTAAAAAACAGTATTTGATCCCGTATTTTATTTCTGCACACCCAGGAACGAAAGACGAAGACATGGTTAACATGGCGCTATGGTTAAAGGCCAATGACTTTAAGCTTGATCAGGTACAAAATTTTTACCCGTCGCCAATGGCCAACGCAACGACAATTTATCATACCGAGATGAACTCGTTACGTAATATTAAAAACAATACTGAACAAGTGCCTGTGCCAAAAGGGGCACGTCAGCGTCGCTTGCATAAAGCTATTTTACGCTATCATGATCCTGCCGGCTGGCCGATGATCCGAGAAGCTCTTAGAAAAATGGGCAAAGCGAATCTAATCGGGAAAGGGCCAAACTGTTTGGTGCCTGAAGAGAGTCGCAACGAGAAAGCGGCAAATAGTAAAGGTGGTAAAGGCCGTGCGGCACTTACACGCCACACTGGTTTTAGCCAGTTTAAAAAGGCCAATACCAAACCTAGAGTAGGTAAAAATAAGCAGCGCGCAAAGTAAAAGATATAAATGGCCCTTAAAGGGCCGTTTTTATATTAGATCAATAACCAGGTTGCAGTGCCTAAAAAGGCAAAAATACCAACAATATCGGTGACGGTTGTCAGTACCACACTGCCTGCTAGGGCTGGGTCAATTTTCATTTTCTTAAGAATTAACGGAATACTCGCACCCGCGATACCAGCGGCAACAAGATTCATAAACATCGCAAACGCTAAGACCGCACCGAGCTTAAAGTCCCATTGCCATAGGGCAACCACACCAGCAATCAATATCGACCAAATAACGCCATTCAGTGCGCCTATCGCCAGTTCCTTAAGTAATAAGAAGCGTTGGTTTGTTTGGTTGATATGGCCAACCGCTATACCACGAATAACCAGTGTTAATGTTTGGCTACCTGCAACACCACCCATTGAAGGTACGATACCATTTAGTACCGCCAAAATAGGCAAGATTGCTAAGGTGTTTTCAAAAAAGCTTGCCACAATTGCTGCTAGCAATGCGGTTAATAAGTTAACTCCCAGCCAAATAGAGCGACGCTGCGAACTTTTGAGTACTGGCGCAAAGGTATCTTCTTCGTCGTCAAGACCAGCAAGGCTTAACATGCTGTGCTCAGCATCTTCACGGATGACGTCAACGATATCATCGATGGTAATACGACCAAGCAAGTGAGCGTTATCATCAACAACAGGGGCTGAAATCCAGTTATGACGCTCGAACAATTGCGCTACATCACTTTCATCCATTGAGATTAGGATTGACTCACACTCTTCATCCATTAAATCACGAACAATTTTATCCGATGAGTTGGTCAGTAATGTGGTTAACGAAAGCGCGCCTAAAAAGCAGTTATGTTTATCAACAACGTATAAGTCATCCGTACCTTCTGGTAGTTCACCACGCAAGCGTAAATAGCGCAGGACTACATCTAAGGTAACATCTGGACGGATTGTTACCGTATCGCTGTTCATCAGGGCACCGGCTGAACGCTCTTGGTACGACAGTGCCTGAGTTGCCCTTTCTCTATCTTGCGAGTCCATTGCACTGACTACGTCTTGATAAACGGTGTCAGGAAGGCTACGAAGAACTTCACCTAAGTCATCGTCGTCCATGTCTTCGGTTGCAGCAGCAATGTGCTCAGGCTCCATCTGAGCAATAATACCTAAACGTACGTCTTCAGAGAGTTCTTCTAAAACATCACCACGCACATCTGGGTCTACCAACTGCCATAGCATGCGACGAATTTTATGGGGAGATGACTCTAATAATAAAGCGGTATCACACGGAGCTGTTTTAGCGAGCATGCCTCGCACCTGAACAAATTGTCCACTATTGAGTGACTTGGTCACTTGTTTAAGTTGTTGTAGTGGGTAGTCTTGTTCAAAGGCTTCTGGCATTGGCGTCCTTACAACTGAAAATAGATTAATAAAGATTCTGCAAATACAGCATAGTTGCTAAGTGGTGTATTTGCAGGATATCTTCACACTGCGATAAAATTATTAAGTGCTTTGTATTTTTAAGGTGTGAACGATATAAAAGTAGGATATTTAAAGAGAATTATAAATACCTGAACTAAGTTTAACTTAAACGGTTAAGCCTTAGCAAACGCTATTCTTGTTCATGAAAGCGTTGTGCAATTAATTCTCCAATTGCGTTCAGTGCAGCCTCTGCATCTGGGCCTTCACATACCACACGCACTTCTTTACCTTGGCTACTTTCAAGTAGCATTAAGGCTAAAACACTATCACCTTCAGCTTCTTTATCGTCTTGATAAAGCATAATTTTAGCATCAAATTGCAAAGCAAGTTGTGCTAAAACAGTGGCTGCTCGTGCGTGCAAGCCAAGCTTATTTTGAATTAAAAACGTGTCTTCTGCGTGCATCTGGCATCCAATTAAATATCTTGCTCGCGATGGCGGATTTTTACGTTCGCATGCGTTTTTGAAAAGCTATCACCAATGGTCTGCGCTAAATATACCGAGCGATGTTGCCCGCCAGTACAGCCAATTGCGATGGTAAGATAGCTGCGATTGTTACGCTCAAGGTGAGGCAACCATGTTTGCACAAATGTTTGAATTTGCCATGTAAATTTTTGCACTATGCTATGACTTGCAAGGTAATCTTTTACTGGTTGATCTAAGCCTGTGAGTGGCTTTAGGTCTGGCTCCCAGTGTGGATTTGGTAAAAAACGTGCATCAAATACGTAATCGGCTTCTTTTGGAATACCATGTTTAAAGCCAAACGACATAAAGGTGATAATCAGCTTTTTATCTTTTTTACCTAAGATCTTTTCACGAATTGATTCAGCTAACTGATGAACACTCAGGTCGGTGGTATCAATCATAAAATCAGCGCGCGTGATCAGTACATCCAGTAATACTCTTTCTTGCTTAATTGCTAAATCGAGTGGCAGCGAGTCAATCGATAGAGGATGTAAGCGTCGCGTTTCAGAAAAGCGTTTGATCAGAGTTTGGTCATCACTGTCTAAATAGAACAGTGTTGGGTTTGCGAAACCTGGCAGGTATTCAAGAATATCATTAAACTCTTGCTGCTCTTTCGGTAAGTTACGCACATCTATGCTGACTGCTATTTTGTCATAGTTGTCTGAAACGCTACGAACAAGCGAAGGTAATAAGTTGACTGGGATATTATCAACACAGTAGTAACCCAAGTCTTCAAGTACACGTAAAGCGACCGATTTACCTGAGCCTGAGCGACCGCTGATGATAATTAATTCCATTTATGCCTCTGCTGATATGACCTGAAACAGTTCGTGGTCTGTTTTAGCGCTACGTAACTGTTTACAAAACTCTTTATCTTTTAGTCTATCAGCAATTGTCGATAAGGTCTTTAGGTGAAGTTGGCTGTCTCCATCTGGTACGATGAGTGCAACGAAAATATCCACAGGTCGGTTATCAATTGCGTCAAAATTGATTGGGGATTCACTCACTATGACAAATGCCTGTGGTTGCTCTGCACCACTCATGCGGCCATGTGGAATAGCAATGCCACGACCAATACCTGTACTGCCTAATTTTTCTCTATTGAGTAAGGCATCAAGGACGTCTTGTTGAGATAAATGAGGAAGCTGCTGGTGAGCCAGCTCGCTGATATATTCAAGGATTCTTTTTTTGCTATTAAAAAGGACCGCAGCTTTGCTGCAGTCCTGGTTAGTAAGTGAACTAAGTTTCATAATTTAGTGTCGAGCTAATTTCTCTTTGTGTTTAATGACTTGACGATCTAGTTTGTCGATTAGCGAGTCAATGGCTGCATACATATCTTGGTGTGCAGTTGAGGCAAAGAGCTCGCCTCCATTTACATGTAAAGTTGCTTCTGCTTTTTGGCTTAATTTTTCTACATCTAGAATGACATGTACATTATTAATGTGGTCAAAATGCCTTTCTAGTTTTGCAAACTTGCTGTTTACATAGTCTCTTAATGAATCAGTGATTTCTACATGACGACCAGTTAAATTTAGTTGCATAAGCATTTTCCTTCTATGTAAAACGTCTAAATCAAACTCTTACGCTGATTAGACGGAGGTATCGCTAGAGACTCTCGATATTTTGCAATTGTGCGTCTAGCTACTTTAATTCCTTGCTCAGCCAATATATCTGCAATTTTACTATCACTCAATGGCTTAGCTGAGTTTTCTGCAGCGATAAGCTTTTTGATCAAAGCGCGAATTGCTGTTGATGAACACTCACCACCGTTTTCTGTGCTGACATGGCTTGAGAAGAAATATTTCAACTCAAAAATCCCGCGAGGGGTGTGCATGTATTTTTGTGTTGTAACACGTGAAATTGTCGATTCATGCATTTCGACCATTTCTGCGACATCGTTCAGCACCATTGGTTTCATGGCTTCTGGGCCATGTTCAAAAAATGCTTGTTGTTGCTGTACGATACAATTGGTCACTTTTAAAAGTGTATCGTTACGGCTCTCTAAGCTTTTAATAAACCATTTAGCTTCTTGTAAATGAGAGCGAATAAACTGGCTATCGCTGCTCGATTTTACTGAGCGTGACATAGCTGCATATTGGCTATTCACTCTAATTTTTGGCATACAATCTGGGTTTAGTTCAACGACCCAACGACCTTTAACTTTTTTAACCGATACATCGGGTATAACGTACTCAGACTCTTCGCGAACTATGCTGTCTGCTGGCTTAGGGTTTAAGCTGTGGATCAGCGTCATTACTTCTTTTAGTTCGCTTTCTTTAAGCTTAGTCTTTTTCATCAAAGTGCGATAGTCGCGACTTGCTAATAATTCAATATGCTCAGATAAAACCATTTTAGTTTCAGCTAAATACGGCGTACTCGCATCGAATTGGCGAAGCTGGATACATAAGCACTCTTGTAAGCTACGGGCACCAATCCCTACTGGATCAAACAACTGTATTCTCTTTAAGACCGCTTCGACTTCATCTAGTTCGATTTCTTCTTCATCATTATTTTGATTAAAACTTTCGACTATGTCTTCGCAGCTAACAGTTAAAATACCTGAGTCATCAATTGCCTCTACGATGGCGACAGCGATCGCTTCATCGGTTGGGCTAAATGGCGTGAGTTGTAATTGCCACATAAGGTATTCATGGAGGGTTTCAGTCGATGCACCCTGATAAATTGACTCATCTTCTGGCATTGGACCTGATGATGTTGATGGGGCAGCACTCATGTACTCATCCCATGTCACATCCATGGCTAAATCGTCACTTACGGTGTCTTTGTTAAGGGCATCGCTGCTTTCTTGTTCGTACTCACTCGGCGCTTCTTCGGCCGATGCACTTAGCTGAGTATCATCAGATTCAGCTTTTTGCTCGTTCTTACCAATGTTTTCATCGTTGTAATCTGCTTCTTCCACTTCAAGCAGAGGGTTACTATCAAGTGCTTCTTGAATTTCTTGCTGGAGATCCAATGTACTAAGCTGCAGCAAGCGAATTGCTTGTTGCAGTTGTGGAGTCATTGTAAGTTGCTGGCCCATGCGCAGCTGTAATGATTGCCTCATGTATCCCTAACAATCCTTTTATGTGTTATCGACACCTGTGCAGTCACAGGTAAATATATATCGATTTATTGTCATTGTTATTTAGTTTAGCAGATGCGCTAGATGGTGGCTTATTGGTTATAGCCTGAATTGCTCACCTAGATACACATCGCGTACGGTTTGGTCAGCTAAAACATGCTCAGGTGTTCCTGATGCAATTAGCTCCCCATGAGAAACAATGTAGGCTTTTTCACAAACATCAAGGGTTTCTCTAACATTATGGTCAGTGATTAATACACCAATACCACGATTTTTTAAGTGTTCAATAATTTTCTTTATATCTAACACTGAAATAGGATCAACACCAGCAAAAGGCTCATCTAACAAGATAAATTTAGGGTTTGCGGCTAATGCCCGAGCAATTTCTACGCGACGACGCTCGCCCCCAGATAAGGCCATACCTTGACTATCACGAATATGCTGAATACTAAATTCATCAAGTAAGTTGTTGAGTGTTTCTTCTCGGCCTTGTTTATTTAAATCTTTACGCGTTTCTAAAATAGCCATTAGGTTTTGATAAACCGTTAACTTTCTAAAAATAGATGACTCTTGTGGTAGGTAACCAATCCCTAAACGTGCACGGCTATGCATTGGCAAAAGTGTAATATCATTATCATCAATGCTGATCTTGCCTTTATCGCTAGGTACTAAGCCAACAATCATATAGAAAGTGGTGGTTTTGCCTGCGCCATTTGGGCCAAGCAAACCAACGATACTGCCCGCTTCAACCTCAAGACCCACATTTTTGACAACTTGGCGGCCTTTATAGCTTTTTGCTAAAAGCTCTGCTTTTAATGTGCTCATGGTTGGCCTTTATCGTCTTGTTTGTTGTCAACAGGCACTAAGATTGTGTGTACACGGTCTGTTGAGTTTTCGTCTTTTTCTGCGCTAATTAGTTGTTGTGCCATATCATAAGTAATACTTTTCGCTGTTACTTTTTGGCCTGCTTGAGTTACTTCGGCTTCGCCATTTAAAGTTAAGAAGCGCTTGGCTACGTCGTAGCGAACTTCTTCTGCACTGGCGCTCATTACCGTGCCATCTGCTTGCTTTTCTTCAAAATAAGCAGGCTTACCTGTGGCGATAATTAACTCAACAGTACCTTCTGTATCACCACCATGGGCTTCAAGACGTTCGGCTGTGATCCGGCGGTTACCATGTATAATTTCGACATTGCCTTCAAATATACCAACGCCATCTTTTAGCTTACCAGTTTGACGATCTGAGCTTATGCTAATTTGTGCGCCTGTCTGCTCGGCAGCTACGCCTGAAAAGGCAATCAATAAGCTTGGGATCAGGAGTAATTTCTTCAGTTTATTGGTCATAGTATATGGTTCGTGTATGGTTAGTTAACTCTACAATCTCGGTTTTTAAATTAGCTTTTAGGCCTTTACCGGTAATTTTTAAATTTGGTCCTGTTAGCGTCACAGGTTGCTTCGAAAACATGGTCATTTGTTCTATATCAACGTTAATGTTTTCAGCTTTAATATCTTCGATCATGCCATTATGGGTTAAGTTTTTAGCAACAACATCGCCTTCAAAAATAAGCTGATCGTTTTCATATAAGGTGGCTTCTTTAGCTTTTACTTGCCAAATTTGCTGGTCGCCATAAAGTGTAAAAATAGGTTGCTCAAAAAAGGTAAACCCAAGCTGCTGATAAAGCTCCATTTTCGCAGCGGCCACTTTATGGCTAATCTTGCCTTGCTCATCATAAGCGGTTTGCTTTAGTGCAACGGCCGTATAATCGGGAGTTGCAATAATCTCGTCTTCACTATTTATTGTGTTTGTTGTTTGGTTAAAGTACGGATACCACAACCACACCATGCAACAAACAAAAACAATACTCAGTAAAATACGGGCTATATTCATGCGCTGGTTCCATCGCTAGTTAACGGCTTACCGTTTTCTAACATCAGTAAATCTGTTAATTCACGTACAGCGCCAAAGCCACCCGGTAGCATGGTCGTATAGTGAGCCAGTTTTTTTATCAATGGGTGCGCATCATTGACTGCTACCGCAAAGCCTACTTTTTCCATTACAGGCAAATCAGGGCCATCGTCACCAATGTACGCTATTTGCTCATCTTCTAGGCCAAGTTTATCTTTTAACTCTTGGTATGCAATCAGCTTTGTTTCTTGGCCTTGATAAATATGCTGTACGGTTAGGCTAGTCATTCGCTGCTGAACTATTTGTGAATGGCGCCCGGTAATAACGGCAACTTCAAAGCCACTATTAATGAGTGCTTTGATGCCAAAGCCATCTTTGGTATTAAATGCTTTAAGCTCTTCGCCCTGATTTCCAAGATAAATTCGGCCATCAGAAAAAACGCCATCAATATCACATATTAGTAACTTAACTTTTTGAGCACGCTGACTTACATCAGGACTAAGGGGCTGGTATAGCTCGGCGAATGTCATTACTTACAGAACTCCTGCTTTTAATAGGTCTTGCATATTAAGCGCGCCAATCGGTGTGTTATTTTTATCGATTACAATCAAGCCGTTGATACGTTTGCGTTCCATAATATTTAACGCCTCAGCAGCCAGCATCTCTGCACTGGCTGTAGTACATGAGCGCGTCATGACCTGGCTAATGGCGGTACTATGAATATCAATACGTTGCTCTAAAATACGACGTAAATCACCATCCGTAAATAAGCCGCAGAGTTTTTGGTCTTCCGCGACCACGGCTGTCATACCTAACCCTTTAGCAGACATTTCAATAAGCGCATCTTTAATGCTTTGCGACTCGTGCACTATTGGTGTTGCATCACCACTGTGCATTACATCGTTTAATGTAAGCAACAAGCGCTTACCTAGGCTGCCTCCGGGATGAGATAATGCAAAGTCATCGGCTGTAAAGCCACGTGTTTCGAGTAAAGCAACAGCCATTGCATCACCCATAACCAAGGTTGCTGTAGTGCTTGCCGTTGGCGCAAGACCCAGTGGGCATGCTTCTTGGCTAACTTTAATGCAAACATGCACATTAGAGAGCTTTGCCATTGTTGAGTCAGGGTTACCTGTTAGCGAAATCATTTTTGCGCCAATTCGTTTAATAACAGGAATAATGCTTAACACTTCACTGGTTTCGCCCGAATTCGAAATGCACATTACTACATCATCTCGAGTGATCATCCCTAGGTCGCCATGGCTTGCTTCGCCAGGATGAACGAAAAATGCCGGTGTACCAGTGCTTGCTAATGTGGCAGCTATTTTATTGCCAATGTGGCCAGACTTACCCATGCCTATAACGATGATACGGCCTGTGCATTGGTACATTAGCTGACAAGCTTGCTCGAAATGTTCATCGATGTACTGATCTATTTCGTGTAAAGCTTGCGCTTCAATTTCAAGAACGCGCTTACCTTGCGCAATAAAATTTAGCTGGGTCATTGATTATCCTATTTGGCTAAAAATATAGCCTTGATATGCAATAAATGCGACTAACAAAAAGCCACCTTCTACTCTATTGATGCGACGAGCACCTTTAAAGTTCAATGACATGGCAATCAGCACTAAAGTAGCTGCAATCATGATAAGGGCATCGCGGTTCGCTGCAGATGGGTCGATAATCGATGGGTTGATGATCCCAGCCAGTGGTAAAACAGCGAGTAGGTTGAAAATGTTCGAGCCTACAATATTACCCAATGCTAAATCATCTTCGTTTTTCAATACCCCAGCAATACATGCAGCCAGTTCAGGTAGACTAGTACCAATAGCGATAATTGTTAAGCCAATTACAAGGTCTGAAAGGCCAAAGTATTTAGCAATATCAACGGCTGATTCGACTAAAAAATGTGAGCTGATAGGTAAAAGTATCATACCGATAACAAGCCATAGGATAGCTGATTTAGTACTGACATTATCGGGAACATCTTCACATGCCTCGCTCACGAAAGGGTCATCGTCTTGATTTTTAGCGCGTAAAGACACAATCACTAAGCCTGCGATGAAGACAACAAAGGCAAGAGCTAATGCGATACCTTCGGCAAACGAAAAGTAGTTATCTGAAAACACGTACCATGCCGCAATTGAGACAAGTAGTACTAAAGGCATTTCTCGTTTTAAGGTCATTGACGAGACAGAAAGAGGGCGAAGTAGTGCTGTTACGCCCAGTACAAGTAAGATATTGGTGATATTTGAGCCAACAGCATTACCTACTGCTGTATCAGTTTTACCGGCAAGCGCGGCAGAAGCAGATACCATCATTTCAGGGGCTGAAGAACCCATAGCAACAACCGTTAAACCTATGATTAGGGTCGGGATCCCCATATTTTTTGCGAGTGCAGCCGCACCATAAACAAACCGATCGGCACTCCAAACAAGTGCTGCAAAACCAATAATTAAAATGACAAAAGAAGTCACCATTGTGATACGCCAACATTACTGAAACAGATGACTGCAAATAGTAACAAAAGCGAGCAGGAAAGTATAAGTAAAAGAATAGGCTGGCAGGCACAAAGCGCGGTTTTTTAGGAATGAGATTTCAGGTGTGGTTAAGGAGCAACTGCGTAGAGTTTAATTTGGCGAATAGAAAATATTACAAAATTTTACGAATTGTTTTTTCCATCTTGACTAAAAAAACTTTAAAATGGCAAAACGAGTGAAAAACGTTATGGAGAGCGACTTGTCGCAATCAATAGTAGAAATCAAGGATGTAACCTTTTCACGGGGCGATAGAATCATATATAAAAATATGAGTTTTAACATTCCGAAAGGCAAGATCACCGCTATCATGGGACCGAGCGGCATAGGTAAAACCACCATGTTACGCTTGATAGGTGGTCAACTTAAGCCTGATTCTGGTGATATTTTGTTCGAAGGCAATAGTATTCCTAGCATGTCTCGCAAGGAGCTTTACGCTGCCCGCACTAAAATGAGTATGCTTTTTCAAAGTGGTGCTTTATTCACTGATATGTCTGTGTTTGACAATATCGCTTTCCCCTTACGCGAACACACTCAACTTAGTGAAGATTTAATTCGACTTGTAGTCCTTATGAAGTTACAAGCTGTAGGTCTTCGTGGTGCACAAGATTTAATGCCGTCTGAATTATCAGGTGGTATGGCACGCCGTGCAGCTTTGGCTCGCTCGATAGCCCTTGACCCCGAACTGATTATGTATGATGAGCCTTTTGCCGGCCAAGACCCTATATCGATGGGGGTACTTGTTAAGCTGATCAAATCACTGAATGAGGTGTTAGGTTTATCGTCGCTTATTGTAACGCACGATGTAACCGAAGTGCTTAGTATTGCAGATCACGTGATCATTATTGCTGATCAAGGTGTGATTGGTGAAGGCTCACCTGAGCAAATGCAAAATCATCAATCAGAGCTTGTTCAGCAGTTCTTAAAAGGATTATCGGATGGTCCTGTACCATTCCATTATCCTGCTCCTGCTTATGATGATGAATTATTGGGAGTACCGAATGCTTGATCTGTTTCAAAAGCTAGGTCACAAGACGTTAGGCCGTTTTGCTGCGCTTGGTCGCTCTACGCAAATGTTGTTTGGCGCATTAGTTAATATGCCAAACTTCAAAAAAGGCACGCCGTTACTGATCCGTCAGTTGTATATGGTCGGCTCACAATCGCTTTTAATCATTATGGTGTCGGGCCTGTTTATAGGCATGGTGCTCGCTTTACAAGGCTATACCGTATTAGTCGGTTATGGTGCTGAAGATAGCTTAGGGCCATTGGTGGCACTAAGTTTGTTACGCGAATTAGGGCCTGTGGTCACGGCGTTATTATTTGCTGGTCGCGCGGGCAGTGCACTAACAGCTGAAATCGGTTTGATGAAAGCCACTGAGCAATTATCTAGCTTAGAGATGATGGCAATTGACCCACTTAAACGCATTATTGCCCCGCGCTTTTGGGCTGGCTTTATTAGTATGCCATTGCTTGCATTAATATTTTCTGCTGTTGCTATTATCGGCGCTCACTTAGTTGGCGTTGATTGGCTTGGTGTTGATTCAGGTAGTTTCTGGTCAATCATGCAAGCGCAAGTGTCGTTTCAGCAAGATATTGTCAATGGCATGATTAAAAGCTTTGTATTTGCCTTGATTGTAACGTGGATTGCGCTTTACAAAGGGTATGACTGTATCCCTACTTCTGAAGGGATAAGTAAAGCGACAACAGAAACCGTTGTACACTCATCACTGGCAGTTTTAGGTTTTGACTTTATTTTAACAGCGGTAATGTTTACCAGCTAATTAGGGTATAAAGATGAATTCACGGAAATTAGAAATTTTAGTTGGCTTTTTTGTAGCCCTAGGTATTGCGGCTTTTGCATTGCTTGCATTCAAAGTAGCAAATGCCGGCATTAGTGGTAGCGGTGAAACGTACCAACTAAATGCCAAGTTTGAAAACATTGGTTCGTTAAAAGCCCGAGCGCCAATTAAGGTCGGCGGAGTTGTTGTGGGGCGTGTTGAGTCAATTTCAATTGATCCAAAAGAGTTTGTGCCAGTAGTTAACATGGCGATTGACGCAAACTATTTGTGTAAGTTTTCAGATACAACCTCTATCTCTATTTTAACATCAGGTATTTTAGGGGAGCAGTACTTGGGTATTAACCCGGTTATTGCTGCCGATTCTGCAGAGCAACGCTGCATGGGTGAAAAAGTGACAGCCGCTCAAGATGATGCTGCTTTAGATGATTTGTTTGGTGTTGAAAGTAAAGCGCTTGCTGATGGTGATTACATCACCGATACCAAGTCAGCATTAGTATTAGAAGAGCTGATAGGTCAGTTCTTGTTCAACCAAGGAAGTGAATAATGATGTTTAAAAAATTTCTAATCGCTTTAAGCGTGGTGCTTACGGTAGGTGTACACGCTGCAGAGCCTGAGGTCGATTTAAAAGACCCATACAAAATGGTGCGTAAAGTATCAGATAATACCTTTGCACGTATTACTAAAGATCAGCCTTTAATCGCCAAAGATAAAGAGTATCTACGAGTGATCGTAGAAGAAGAGTTAATGCCTTACATTGACTACAAGTACGCTGCACTTCGTGTGTTAGGTAACCATGTATCAAAAGTACGTGCAATCGAAGATAAAGAAGAAAAGGCAAAAGCAATCAAAGATTTGCAACACTTCATTGATGTGTTTCAAAAATACCTAATTGCTACATACGCTGGTGTGTTTACGCAGTATACAAACCAAAGTGTTGAGTTTGGCCCAGCCCAGCCTTTTAAAGGTCAAGATGTGGTACTAGTCAAAACGAAAATTGTGGAACCAGGTAAGCCTGATATTAAAATTGACTTTAAAGTACGTGAAGACCGAGATGGTGATTGGCGTGCATACGACATGATTGCCGAGGGGATTAGCCTGCTTGACGCTAAACAAAGTGAATTACAAGGCATTTTGCGTCAACAAGGTATCGAACACGTGAGTGACTTACTTGAGCAAAAGAGCCAACTACCAGTGCAGTTTAGAGGTGAAGGTGGCGATGAGTAACGTTGATATTACTCAACTCGAGGATAATCAGTTTCGGGTCAGTGGTGAACTGACCCGAAACTCTATCGCCAATGAACGCCTTCTGAACACCAAGTCACAATCTACACACAAAACGTGGTATTTTGACCTTTCTGGTGTATCTAGGGTTGACACGGCGGGCTTAGCTTGGTTAATTCACTCTTTCGCAGAATTAAAGCAGCAAGGTATTCGCCTTGAATTGCAAAATATTCCTGAGCAACTGCAAAACTTGATGCAGTTGGGACAGGTCACAACCTTATTTGAGTGAGATTTATGGAAACAAGCCAAGTCGAAACGTTATTACGCGACGAATTAAAGCTAGACGAAGTGATTGTTAAAGCAAACGGTAGCCACTACGAAGTGATTGCTGTTGGTGAGTGTTTTGACGGTTTAACGCGCGTTAAGAAACAACAATTGGTCTATGCTCCGTTAATGTCAACAATCTCAGACGGTACAATCCACGCTGTATCAATCAAAGCGTTCACGCCGACTGAATGGAAACGCGAACAAAAATTTATTTTACCTCAATAGTTTCAGGGCCTCCTCATGGATCAATTTGTTATTCAAGGTGGCACCTCGCTGGCAGGTGAAGTCACTATTTCTGGCGCTAAAAACGCCGCACTTCCTATTTTGTTTGCAGCACTGCTTGGGCAAGGTAAAAGTACCTTTAGTAACGTACCGCGCTTACGTGATATCGGCACCACCGAAGCTTTACTTAAAACGCTTGGTGCAACGGTAGAATGGCAGCAAGATACGCTGATCATTGATGGCGCGACGGTTGATAAAACTTTAGCTCCGTATGAGCTGGTAAAACAAATGCGTGCCTCTGTGCTTGCTCTGGGGCCTTTAGTGGCACGTTTCGGTGAAGCACAAGTTTCACTGCCTGGTGGTTGTGCCATTGGTGCCCGCCCGGTTGATATTCATATTCAAGGACTTGAGCGCATGGGCGCAGTGATCAAGGTTGAAAATGGTTATATCAATGCCAAAGTTGATGGTCGTTTAAAAGGCGCCGAAATCTTCATGGAAATGGTGAGTGTTGGCGCAACAGAAAACTTACTTATGGCCGCAACGCTGGCTGATGGTAAAACAGTTCTTGAAAACGCTGCACGCGAACCTGAGATCACTGATCTTGCGAATTGCTTAATTGCGATGGGCGCTAAAATCAGCGGTGCAGGTACAAGCCGCATCGAAATTGAAGGTGTTGAGTCGTTATCTGGTTGTGAGTACAGTATTCTTCCAGACCGCATTGAAACAGGTACTTTCTTGGTCGCTGCGGCAATGGCTGGCGGCGAAGTATTGTGTAAAAACACAGATCACCATAGCCTAGATCCCGTGATTGAAAAGTTACGCGCCACGAATGCTTTGGTTGAAGTGACTGATAACAGTATTTACCTTGATATGCGTGGTCGTGAATTAAAAGCGGTTAACATTAAGACCATGCCACACCCGGGCTTTCCAACCGACATGCAAGCGCAATTTACCGCTTTAAATGTGGTAGCGAAGGGCAGTGCTACCATCACTGAAACGATTTTTGAAAATCGTTTTATGCATGTACCTGAGTTACAGCGTATGGGCGCAAATATTCGCTTAGAAGGTAATACAGCAATTTGTGGTGATACAGAAAGGTTATCGGGCGCGCAAGTGATGGCGACAGATTTACGTGCGTCAGCAAGCCTTATTTTAACTGGTATTGTGGCGCAAGGTGAGACAGTTGTTGATCGCATTTACCACGTTGACCGTGGTTATCAGCGTATTGAAGACAAGCTAAGTGCGCTGGGTGCTAATATTAAGCGCCGTTCAAGCTAATAACTTAATACTTATAAAAAAGCCTAACGTCTGTTAGGCTTTTTTTGGTTAAGATTTTGACTCTAGTTCGCCAACAGTAACCATAATCTTTAATATCTCACCATCACGATAGACTTCAAATTCTAGCTTATTGCCCGGTTCAGTTTTTGCTAGTTTGTCTAAAACTAGTTGTGGGTTAGCAACCGAAATACCGCCGATTTTAATTACGATATCGGTTTCTCTGATCCCCGCTTGCCACGCTGGTCCAAACGGGTCTAGCTCGGTAATACGCATTCCTGCTACAGGCGTAAAGTTATCACTAACATCTTTGCCTGTGCTATCTATGCCGGTGCCTCTAAAACCTAAATAACCTCGTACAACACGACCATGTTTGATTAATATATCCATGATGTCTTTAGCGATTGAGTAGGGCACTGCAAAGAAAATGCCTTGGATATCCAAATCTGCATGGGTTTTGAATTGCGCCGACGTGATACCTACTAAGTCACCACGTGAATTAACTAATGCGCCACCTGAGTTTCCTACATTTATGGCGGCATCCATTTGTAATAGGCTGCTGTAAGGGCTGTCGATTAAGTTTTGCTTTCCTGTAGCGCTAATAATACCTTGGGTAATGGTTTGACCTAAATTAAGTGGGTTACCAATAGCTAAAACAACATCGCCTACACGTGGTTTAAAATTGTCATTAACAGGAATGACAGGTAAGTGTTCAGCGTTTATTTTTAATAAAGCTAAATCTGTTTCACTATCAAAACCAATCACTTGAACATCATAAAAACGACGACCGTCTGCCAGGGTAATAATGATCAAGTCAGCATTTTTAATAACGTGATAATTAGTCAGAATGTAACCGTCTTGCGACATAATGACGCCTGAGCCAAGTGCCTGAACAGTGTTTTGACGTTTGTAGCGTGGTTGGTTAGAAATACTTTCGGAAAAAATAGTTACCACAGAAGGGGCTGCACGTTGCACTGCATCGGCAAAGCTCATGTGCTGCGAGCTGATCGCAACGGGTAAATTCATGTTGGGTAATAAAGCGCTACGTAAACTCGGGCTAAAAAGCACGACCAAGAAGGCGATACCTAAACCAGTAAAAAGCGGCGGTAGGATAAATTTTAAAAGTTTTAGCACAATATTCTTATTATCAATGAGCAATTATTTAATGATGGCACAAAAAAAATAACAGCGGCAAGCACCACTGTTATTTTTTCATGAAAAATCAAATAAAATTATTGAATTAATACAAAAATAAGCTCTCGACCTCGTTTTACTCCTAGGACGATATTACCTTTAGTGTTTTCGATAATCTTATTCATGTCGCGGATTGTTTCAACACGTTGACGGTTTACTTGCATAATCACGTCACCTTCTTCAAGGCCTACCCGCGCAGCTGGAGAGCGTGCTGCCACACTGGTTATTTCAACTCCTTTACCATCACTCTTCTGAGTGTTCTCTAGTGTTGCACCTTGGAAAGCTGGGTGAGTTTCTTCGCCAGCTGCTGTTAGTGAAGCTGCGCCATCGAGGGTTACATTTACTATTTTAACTTTACCATCTCGATAAATACCTAGTTTTACGCGTTTGCCTTCACCAAGCGTGGCAATTTTGCTGCGTAGTTCATGGAACCCGCTGATCTCAGTGCCATCGACGCTGATGATCACGTCACCGGCTTTGATACCCGCTTTGCTTGCTGCGGTGTCATCCATCACTTGCATAACGTAGGCACCCTGTTTTACATCAAGTTTTTGTGCTTTAGCAAGGCCAGCGTCAAGCGGGCGACCTGAAATGCCCAGTGAACCGCGACGAACTTCGCCATGCTCAATAATTTGATCAACGAGGTTTTTCATCATGGTTGATGGGATTGCAAAGCCAATACCTACGTTTCCACCTGATGCGCCTAAAATAGCGGTGTTAATACCAATCAGCTCACCATTTAGGTTTACTAATGCACCACCAGAGTTACCTTGGTTAATAGCCGCGTCGGTTTGAATAAAGTCTTCATAACCTTCTATGTTTAAACCACTGCGACCAAGCGCACTCACAATACCTGAGGTTACTGTGTGGCTTAAACCAAATGGGTTACCGATTGCTACCGCAAAATCACCCACGCGCAGTTTATCTGAGTCGGCAATTTTTAGCTCAGTTAAGTCATCAGCATCAATTTGCAGCAATGCAATATCTGATTCTTTATCACTGCCAATTCTGGTTGCCTCGTACTCACGACCATCCTCAAGGGTGACAATCATTTTTTCTGCATCTTCGACAACGTGGTTATTGGTAACAATATACCCTTCGTCTGCATCAATGATCACACCTGAGCCTAGGCCGCTAAATTCACGTTTTTGACTACCGCCGCGTGGTACGCCAAAAAAGTCATCAAACGGTGTTGGACGACGACGAACTTCTTTTGAGCCCGAAACTTGAATACTCACCACGCCAGGGGTGATTTGTTCTAACATTGGTGCAAGGGTTGGTAACTGTTGACCATTTACCGCCACTGGCAGTTTAGCCATTGAAACTGCAGGGCTTAATAATAAGCTAGAAGATAAAATAGCAGCACTAATAACAGATAATTTCATTTTCATAGTCAGGGTTTACTCCACATCAGAGATAAAGCAAAAACTAAAAAGGGCTGCATAAGCAGCCCTTTTCTTGGTTTAGATATAAAGCTGTTATATCTAAAGACTATGGGGTCAAAAAAAAGTTCATCAAGAGGCTTTAGAATGTTCTGAAACTTTATTTGAACCAGTAAATAACCCTGTTTCACCGACCACATAGTCTGCAGGTTGTGCTTCTGCACTTGAGCGATCGCCACGACGGTCTTGTAATGAGCTTTGCAATTGCTCGGTGGTTTCTTTTGAAAAGAACGGCTCGTTAGGGTGCTGCTTTTTATCTGCTAATAATAGTTTGTTCGTTTCTTCAACATGGTTGAGAAGCTGGTCATAGTTATCTTTCATCTTTGAGACAAGTTTCCCTGTGCTTGCCAAGTGATCGGCAACATCTTGGCGGTATTGCTCAAGTGCATTATTAGCTTGCTCTACTTGTTGTTCTAACTCATCTTGCTTAAATTGTTTCTTTGTTACAAACGCACCAATGAAAAATGCCGAAATTGCAACGATGATAAGAATACCTACCCAGGTAATTGTGCCCATAAATCTACCCCTTTGGGAAAAAATAACAAAAACAAATGCTGTAAAAGCACTTATAGTCCAATCATTATTAAAATATGCTTAATTTGATTGTGAAATCATACTGCGGGTTAATATACCCTGAGATACGATGCGTGTTAATATACTCTGCAAATTTAACTGTGTTTTATTGTAACGACCTATGACTCCTTGGCAGAAGTACCAACAAGATTTACAACGTGAAGACTTTGTACATGATGCAGCACAAGAAAATGCTGTGCGTCATTTGCAAAGGCTCTATGATGACCTAACGGCAGAGAAACCAGCCGCTAAGGGGTGGTTTGCCAAACTCTTCTCTAAAGATAGCACGCCAGCCATAAAAGGGCTCTATTTTTGGGGTGGTGTAGGTAGAGGTAAGACCTATTTAGTCGATACTTTCTACGAAGCTTTACCTACTGAACGTAAGATGCGTGTGCACTTTCACCGTTTTATGCATCGTGTTCATGATGAGCTCAAAAAGTTAAAAAATACCAGTAATCCATTAAATGTGGTTGCAGATATCTTTAAAGCAGAAACAGATATTATTTGTTTTGACGAGTTTTTTGTTCAAGATATCACTGATGCCATGCTGTTAGGTGGCCTGATGGAAGCGTTATTTGAGCGCGGTATCGTATTAGTGGCAACTTCAAACATTGTACCTGACGAGCTATACCGAAACGGTTTGCAACGCGCGCGTTTTTTACCAGCTATTGAACTAGTAAAAGCTAACACCGAGATTGTTAATGTGGACTCGGGTGTTGATTACCGCTTACGTACCCTTGAGCAAGCCGAAATTTTTCATAGCCCACTTGATCAGCAAGCGGATGATAATTTATTTGAATACTTTGATAAGTTGTCGCCAGAGCCTGGCGTGCTCGATAAAGCGATTGAAATCGAAGGCCGATTGATAAAAACGCGAAAGGTAGCTGATTGTATCGTTATGTTCGACTTTAGTGAGTTGTGCGAAACAGCGAGAAGCCAAGTCGACTACATGGAAATCAGCCGACTCTATAACACTGTTATTTTATCGAATGTTAAAGCGCTCGGCCAAGCTAATGATGATGCAGCTCGCCGTTTTATTGCGTTAGTTGATGAGTTTTATGAGCGTAATGTGACGTTAATTATTTCTGCTGAAAAGCCCATAACTGAGCTGTATAGCGAAGGTAACTTAAATTTTGAATTTAAGCGCTGCATCAGTCGATTGCAAGAAATGCAATCGCTAGAATATTTAGCGAGAGAGCATTTAGCGTAGTAGAGCTTTCAGCCGTCAGTTTTTAGCTGATCGAGATAGTGGTTTAGTTATTTGTGTTAATGAACTGAAGTAGCTTTACATTCATTTTTCGATTTTTAAGCTTTTGATAGCTGATAGCTGATAGCTGATAGCTGATAGCTGATAGCTGAATTTCTCGAATAAAAAACAACCATCATATAGCAATGTGGTTTAAGTGCTGGTATACTCCCGCGTCTGCCACGTTGCGTTCTATTGCCAGATATTAGTTTAGCCTCTAATTGATGGCTCAAAGTCTTAAACTCGAAGGGGTTAAAGCATTCAACTTAGAGCGGTAATTAATAATAATTACCTGTGGTTTTAAATTAAAAAACATTGGATTTTAATAAATGAAAACGTTTGTTGCTAAGCCAGAAACAGTAAAACGTGACTGGTACGTAGTTGACGCTGAAGGTAAAACTTTAGGTCGCATCGCTACTGAAATCGCTCGTCGCCTACGCGGTAAGCATAAAGCTGAGTACACTCCTCACGTAGATACTGGTGATTACATCATCGTTATCAATGCAGAGAAAGTTACTGTTACTGGTAATAAAGCAAAAGACAAAATGTACCACGCACACACTGGTTTCCCAGGTGGTCTTAAGTCTACTACTTTCGACAAGCTTCAAGCTGCAAAGCCTGAAATGATTATCGAAAAAGCTGTTAAAGGCATGTTGCCACGTGGTCCTTTAGGCCGCGAAATGTACCGTAAACTTAAAGTTTACGCAGGTACTGAGCACAACCATGCTGCACAACAGCCTCAGGTTCTAGACATTTAAGGAGCACTATCATGGCAAATCAATACTACGGTACAGGTCGTCGTAAAAGTTCAAGTGCTCGCGTATTCTTACGCCCAGGCACTGGTAACATCGTAATCAACAAGCGCTCTCTAGAAGAGTACTTCGGTCGTGAGACTGCTCGCATGGTTGTTCGTCAAGCATTAGAGCACGTTGAAATGACTGAAAAGTTTGACCTACACATCACTGTTTCAGGTGGTGGTACTACTGGTCAAGCTGGTGCTATCCGTCACGGTATCACTCGTGCACTTATGGAGTTTGACGAGTCTCTACGTCCTACACTTCGTAAAGCAGGTTTCGTTACACGTGATGCACGTAAAGTTGAGCGTAAGAAAGTGGGTCTTAAGAAAGCACGTAAGCGTCCACAATTCTCAAAACGTTAATATTTACGTTTATCAGAATACCAAAAACCCAGCTCCGGCTGGGTTTTTTGTTTTTTAGAGCTGTCAGCTTTAAGCCGTCAGTTTTTAGCTGATCGAGATAGAGATTTAGTTATTTGTGTCAATGAACTGAAGTAGCTTTACATTCATTTTTCGATTTTTTAAGCTTTTGATAGCTGATAGCTGATAGCTGATAGCTGATAGCTGATAGCTGATAGCTGATAGCTGATAGCTGATAGCTGATAGCTGATAGCTGATAGCTGATAGCTGATAGCTGATAGCTGATAGCTGATAGCTGATAGCT